>CAYHRZ010000083.1:0-13874 GCA_964359125.1 uncultured Klebsiella sp.
CGCCCACGTTGTCGCCCACGTTGTCGGCGATGACGGCGGGGTTGCGCGGGTCGTCTTCCGGGATGTTCTCGATGACCTTCCCGGCGATGTCCGCGCCGACGTCGGCCGCCTTGGTGTAGATGCCGCCGCCGATCCGCGCGAAGAGCGCGATGGACGAAGCGCCCACGGCGAAACTGTGCAACATCGTGCCCAGTTCTTCGTGTCCCTTGTAGACGAAGTACACCGCCGCCAGGCCGATGAGCGACAGGCCAGCCACGCAGAGGCCCATCACCGCGCCACCGTCGAGGGCGGTGACCAACGCGGTGCCCTTGTTGCCCGACTTCGCGGCCAGCGCGGTGCGGGTGTTGGCGAAGGTGGCGCCCTTCATGCCGATGAAGCCGGCGAGCAACGAGAGGAAGGCGCCAGCCAGGAACCAGAGGCCTGGGAGTGCCGAGCCGAAGGCCAGCGACAGTGCCACGAACACGACCGCCGCGTACACCCCGAGCACCTTGTACTCGCGGGTGAGGAAGGCCATGGCCCCCTCGCGGATGTAGCCGCCGATGCGCTTGACGTCGTCGTTGTCCTCGGGGAGGGCCTTGATTCGGAAGTAGAAGTAGGCGGCGAGCGCCAGGGCCACCACGCCTGCCACGGCGGGCAGGGCGGTCCACATGTCCAAGTTGGGCATCGACAGGTTCCGGTGGGGAGAGACGCGTCCGGGGATGGTCGCGTCAGGGCGGCCCTTCTGTCACGTTCGGGGCGGCTCGGCAAGCGACGCCTCGCCGCTAGCCGTGGCGGACCGGCACTCCCCGGCCCTCTACGCCTCGCTCTCGACGACCTCTCCGACCAGGTCGTGGGCGGTCGCCTTCGTGATGCGCACGCGGCGGAACTGGCCGGCACGCACGGTCTCGTCGGTCTCCGAGAGCCACACGCTGCCGTCGACGTCGGGGGCCTGCGAGGCCAGGCGCCCGACCAGCACCAGGGGGCTCTCCTTGCTGGGTCCGTCGACCAGCACGGTCGCCTCCGTGCCCACCAGGCGCCTGTGCGCCGCGCGGCTCACCACCGCCTGGCGACGCATGAGTTCCTTCTGCCGAGCCTTCTTGGTTCGCTCGTCGACCTGGTCGGGGAGCAGCGCGGCCGGCGTTCCGTCTTCTTGGAAGTAGGTGAAAACGCCCACCCGGTCGAACTTCTCCGTCTCCACGAAGTCGCACAACTCCTGGAAATCGTCGTCGGTCTCACCCGGGAATCCGACGATGAAGGTCGTCCGCAGCGTGACGCCGGGCACCGCCTTGCGAATCCGGTCGAGAATCTTCACCTGACCGTCGCGACTCACTCCGCGCTTCATGGCGCGCAGCATCCGGCCCGAGGCGTGCTGCAACGGCATGTCGACGTACTTGACCACCCGCTCCTCGTCGGCGATGGCGCGCAGCGCCGACTCCGGCACCCCCAAGGGGTAAACGTAGTGCAGGCGAATCCAATGCAGGCCGTCGACGCGGGCGAGGGCGCGCAGCAGCACACCGAGGTCGCTGCCGTCGGCGAGGTCGCGACCGTAGGCGGTGCTGTCCTGGGAGACCAGGTTCAACTCCACCACCCCCTCGCCCGCGAGGCGCCGGGCCTCCGCGACCAGGGAAGCCACGGCGCGGCTACGCATCTTGCCGCGTAGCTGGGGGATGATGCAGAAGGCGCAGCGGTGGTCGCAGCCCTCGCTGAGCTTGAGGTAGGCCGAGTGCGGAGCCCAGGAGTTCACGCGGGGGGCGAACTCGTCGTGGATGTAGAGCGGGGTGTCGATGTAGGTCTTCTGTAGACCCTCAGCGCGGCGGTCGAGGACATCCGCAATACGATGGTACTCGCCGGTGCCGAGGAAGTGATCGACCTCGGGCAGCTCTGTCTCGAGCGACTTCCCGAAGCGCTGGACCATGCAACCGGTCACGACGAGCTTGCGCGCGCGGCCGTCTTGCTTGAGCTTGGCCATCTCCAGGACCGTCTCGATGCTCTCCTCGGTGGCCGGCCGGATGAACGAGCAGGTGTTGACCACGATGACGTCGGCCGCTTCGGGGCGATCGACCAACTCGAAAGGGCCCTGCCGCAACTTCCCCACCATCACCTCGGAGTCGACCCGGTTCTTCGGGCAGCCGAGCGAGACGAGGTGAACGCGATCCATCTACATGTTCACGACAGTGACGCCCGCCGGAGCCTTGAACGTGAACTCCACGTCGGGGATCTCGACGTTGGTGCGGACCATCGTGAAGTTCATCCGGGTGACGCCGTCGGCCTGGTCCACCACCACCAGCTCGTGCAGTTGGTACTTCTGCTTGGTGAGCGTGAGCTCGAGCGACTTGAAACCGATCGCCTTCTTGGGCTTCAGCGTGACCACGTGGAAGGGCTTGGCCGGCGTGGCCGGCGGCGCGAGCACGGCGTCGAACATCGTGGTGAGGTTGCTGAGGTTCTCGATGAGCTCGGTGACCCCCGAGGCCGTGCCCAGGTCCTTTTGCACGATGACCTGCTTGCTCTCGGCGGAGTAGAGGTACTGGAGGTTGCCGTCGGTGACCACGGCCTCCTTCACCGGTAGCCCCATCTCCAGGCGCATCTTCCGGGGGCGCTCCAGGGCGATCCGCCCCTTCACCTTCTCTTCGATGCCCGTGAGCGGGTTCTTCGCGGTCTGGGTGAACTCAGCGCGGAGCGTGTTCACGCCCTTGTAGGTGCCCTGCACGGCGCCCACGACTTCTTCCACCGTCTGGGGGTCGGTGGGCGACGCGACCGACCGCTGGGGGACGGCTAGCGCCAACCCCAGTGCCAGACCCACGATGACCGGCCACACCCGCAACGAGACCTCCCGGTGGGGCCGCCGTGTAGTCCAAATGCTCATCGTCCGCAAGCTCCGGCATGCCGGTGGGACGCCGGGCCGCGGCGATGATTCGCGGGGGTGACGAAGTGTGACGCCGACGCCACCACCCTGCTACGCGTGGAGCATCACATTTCGCGGCATTGCCCGAACCCTACGCGTGCTGGATGACCTTCCGCGGCTTTGCCCCATCCGCCGGCCCGACGATCCCGTTCTTCTCGAGGTGCTCCATCAAGACGCAGGCGCGGTTGTAGCCCAGCTTCAGGTGCCGCTGGATCATCGACGTGCTCACCTGTCCCTTCTCGAGGGCCAACTCGAGGATCTCGTCGTAGTAGCGACCCATCTCCTCGTCGAGCTCGTCCATGTCCTCCATCACCTCGTCGAGGTCGTCCAGCCGGATGGAGGGGGCGTAGTTCGGCTTGCCCTGGGCACGGCAGAAGTCGGCCACGCGCCCCACCTCGTTGTCGGACACGAAGGCGCCGTGGATGCGGATCGCGGCGCCGGAGCCCGGTGGGACGAAGAGCTGGTCGCCCTTGCCCAGGAGCGTCTCGGCACCGAGCATGTCGAGGATGATCTTGCTCTCGAGGCCTCGGGGGACGGCGTAGGCCAAGCGGGTGGGCAAGTTCGCCTTGATGAGCCCGGTGAGCACGTCTTTCCGGGGACTCTGCGTGGCCACGATCAGGTGGATGCCGCTGGCTCGCGCCTTCTGGGCCAGCCGGGCGATCGACGTCTCCACTTCCTTGCTGGCCGTCATCATCAGGTCCGCCAGTTCGTCGATCACCACCACGATGAACGGGAGCTTCCGCGGCACCGGCATCAGTTCGCCCGCGGGCCAGTCCGGGAAGTACTGCTTGGCCTTCTGGGGGGTCCAGTCGCGGCCCTCGTCCTCGACCTTCTGGTTGAAGCTGTCGATATTCCGGACCTTCCAGTCGCTGAGCATCCGGTAGCGGCGGTCCATCTCCTCGCAGGCCCAGTCCAGCACCTTGGCGGCCAGCGACGGCTCGGTGACGACGGGGTGCAACAGGTGCGGAATGTCCTTGTAAAGCTCGAACTCCAGCTTTTTCGGGTCGATGAGGATGAGGCGAAGCTCGTCGGGCGCTCGGGTCATCAACAGGGACAGGAGCATGGAATTGATGCCGACGCTCTTGCCCGAGCCCGTGGTCCCACCGACCATGAGGTGGGGCGCGCGGGCGAGGTCGGCCACGTAGGGGCGACCTTCCGTGTCCTTGCCGAGCATGATCGGGAGGGTCAGGCGCGTGTCACGGAACTCCGAGGAGGCGAACACGTCGCGAGCCCACACGATGTGCCGCGTCTCGTTGGGCACCTCGAAGCCCACCACCCCGCGGCCGGGAATGGGCGCGAGGATGCGGACGCTCTGGGCCCGCAGCGCCATGGCGATGTCGTCCTGCAAGGACTGGATGCTCGACAGCTTGATGCCCGGGGCCGGCTCGTACTCGAACATGGTGATCACCGGCCCAGGGCGGATGGCGGTCACCTTCCCGTCGATGCGGTGGTCGCGCAGCTTCAGCACGATGCGGTTGGAGAGTTCGTGCAGCTTGGACTCGTCGACGGTGCCGATGGTGGGCGGCGGCTCGTCGAGCAGGGACAGGGTGGGTAGTTGGAACGGCGAACTGGTCTCCCGCACCGCACCACCGTCGTCGCGCACGCCGCCACTGCTCAACTCGCCCGGGACCACCTCGGCGGCGGCCTTGCGCCCCCGGCGGGCGAGGGGAGCGGCCATGGGCGGGAGCGCGGGCGGCACCAGGACGGCCCGCGCGGGCGGGGCCGGCGCGTCGGCGGGGTCGGCAACGCCGAAGGCGTTGGAGGGCGCGTCGTCCACGGGGGGCGGCAGACCTTCCCCGGGACGAGCGTCGCGCGCCAGGTCGCCGATGGCGTCGAGGTCGTCGACCTCTTCGAGATCATCGACGCCGTCGAAGTCGTCCGAACCATCGAAGCACTCGACCCTGCCCGGGTGTCCTGCCACGGGTGGGGCCTCCGCGCGTGCAGGACGAGCTGCCGACGGGGCGATCGCGGAGCGGGCCGGGAGGCCGCGCGGGGCGGGAACGTCGTAGGGGCTGGACGCCCGGTCGTCCTCCCAGGCCGCTTCCACCAGGGTGGCCCCGCTCACCTGGGTGGGGCGGTCCGGCGGCGGGGCGTCGAGCGCGGCGCGACTAGGGGGTGGGGCCGCGGCCGACCAGACGGAAGCGTGCAGGGAGGGAAGGTCCTCCACGGGGGGGACGACCTCGACGGCCTGCCGGCGAGCGACGGCGCGGGTGGTACCGCTGCTCGCCCGGGACTCTGGCGCCGGGGCGGCCACCGTCACCACGGGCGCGGCCAGGATCGGCTCGGGCGCCGACGACGACGCCGCCGGGTGGAGTTCCTCCCCCACCTCGCCCGCGTCCTGGTCGTCGTCCTCGTAGGCCTCGTCAGCGTCGGACGAGACCCGGGATCGGAGCGCGGCACCCGCCCGCGCGCCCGCACTCAGCGCACCGCGCCCAGCCGCACCGGCGGCCGCGCCCAGGAGTCGCCCGGCGCGGGGCACACCCTCCGCCACCCGCTCCACCGACGCCGCGGCGAGGGGCTGCCAGTTGATGCCGAAGAGCAGGGTGATCGCGAAGAGCAGGCCGGTGACGACGGCCAGGGCGGCGCCAGCCGGACCCACGTTGGATCTCAAGAGGTCGGCCGTGAGAATGCCCACGAGTCCGCCCGGGGGAAAGGCGCGCGAAGCGTCGTGCCCGAGGCCGAGGTCGAGGCCCGTGGCGCACATCCAGATCGCGAACCCGCCCAAGGCGAAGTTCCACCACGACCCCACGAGGCGCCCCGCGAGCCGCATCACGAGCCACGCTGCCACCCCGATCACCGACCACGCGGCCCAGCCCACGCCCTGGTAGAGCAAGTCCGCCACGTAGGCGCCCAGTGGGCCCCCGAGGTTGCTGGGCGAACCCGGCGCCGACACGGTGAACGAGGGATCTGCGGGCGACCAGGTCGCGAGCGTGACGAGGACGTAGACCGCGCCGGCCAGCGCGGCGATGAGCAGCCCTTGCTCCAGGTGCGGGTTGGCCAACACCGGGCGAGGGGTGACTTCGGGACGACGACGCTTGGTCGACCCGCGCGCCCGGCCCGCGCTGTCGCGACCCGCGGCTTCCCGCGCGGGTGAGAGTGCCTCCGCCACCGGCGACCCACGGCGGCGCGCCACGGCCGTTGCCGGCGGCACCGGCGCGTCTTCGTCGGGGACAATCATGCCGGGCGAGGCGTGCGACCGAGAGGCCGTGCCAGTCGTCTCGGCGGAGTCGTTGCGCAATCGGGCCACGGGGACACCTCGTCCCTCGCATCTTACCGCTTTGCTCTTGACGCGTCACCAGGGACGTCCAGGTGTTGTCTCAGATCGGCGACTCGGGCACGTAGACGTGGTCGCCCGGGCGGAGGGAGACGTCGGCCTCCTGGCCCTTGATGATGCGGCGGAGGTTCACCGGGATCTGCCGCTCCTCCCGGATCAGCGTGACGCGGGTCGTCAACGCCGTTTGGCTGGCGCCCCCCGCCGCCGCCACGGCCTGCGTCACGGTCATCCCTTCGCGGAACACGATGGTGCCGGGCTTCTGCACCTGCCCATCGACGAAGATCTGCAGCGCTGGCGGCACCTCCACGTGGTCCCCCGGGAGCAGTTCCAGGTCGGCTGCCCGGTCGCCCCGCCCGATGAGCTCCAAGTCGACGGGGAGCACCAACCGCCCGGCGGCACCGTCGCGGAAGATCTGCGCGGAGGGCGTGCTCGGGTCGATCAGGCCGCCCGAGCGGACAATCACCTCGCTGACCCTGAGCGTGGCCGAGGTGAAGGGGTACTCGCCCTGCTTGCTGACCCCCCCGCTCACGCTCACCAACTTCGAGCCCAACTTCGTGACGGTGAGCACCACCTGGGGGTTCTTGAGGTAGCCGTCGCGCAGCCGCGCCGTCACTTGCTCGGTTGCCCCGTCCAACGTGTAGCCGCCGACCACCACGCGGCCGGCGTAGGGCACCTGGATCGCGCCGTCAGACTCGATCGGTCGCTCGCCGGACAGGTCCGGCTGGCCCACGACGTCCAGGCGCACCGCGTCGCCTGCCCCGAGCACGTAGCTCAGGTCCACCGCGACCGGCGGCGGCCCCTCCTGCGCGGCCACGGGCCACGCCCCAAGCACGAAGCACGCGAAGAAGGACAACAGTAGGCGGCAGGAGCGGCTCACGGCTGGGCTACTGTAGCACCGTCGGTGGGCATCGCCTTCCCGGTCGTGTCAAGGAGTTGCGACCGCCATACCGCCTCTCACAGGCGTTGACGTGTCGAGAGCAGGCGCTCGCGGCGGCGCCTAGTACGTGAACGTGACGTTCGCGGTGGCCGAGACGTCGTCGTATTGCGTGCTGTAGTACTGGTCGTTGTTGCAGTCTTCGTCGAAGCAGGCACGCCGACTCCACCCCACCCCGCCCGCCGTGGTGAGGTAGGAGGTGATCTTGTAGGAAACGCTTCCTCTGAGGCCGATGTTCTGGTCGCCCCGCGCCACTTCGCCGTGGTACTGGTCGATGCGGTAGTTGGCCTCGGCACCCAGCCCGAACCGGTTCTGGATCGCGCCCTCGTAGCGGAAGAACAGGTAGTTATAGGCGACGTAGTTCGTAAAGACGATGTCCTGGATGTCTTTGCGGTAGCCGGCGGTGAGGGTGTGCCCCCGGGCCGGCGCGTAGGAAACTTGCAGGTTGAAGAGGAGACCGTCGATGGCCGTCGAGTCGGTGGCGAACGTGTCGTCGCCCGCGACGTCGAGTTCGGCGGACGAACCCGGCACGCCCTGCGCGGCGTCGATCACGGACTGCTCGTCGTAGGCGAGTTGTCCGAAGCCGACGCTCCCCGACGCCGCGAGCTTGGGCGTGAATTGCCCCGTGACCCCGGCGGTCAGGCGCCAGCCCGTGGCATCCGGTTTGCCGAGGTACTCGCCGACGTTGCCGCCTTCTACCTCGGTGCCCACCGCCTCCACGAAGTTCTTGTCCCAGTCGATCACCGAGTAGGAGAACGAGGAGATGAGCGACGTCTTTGGCAGGAACTTCCAGCTGGCGTTGACTTGCGGGCCGTACTGCAGGCGGTCGTTGTAGGCGCCGCTGGTTTCGCTCACCAAGACGTCGGGCACGGTGTACGAGTCGACGCCCAGCATGCCGAGGGCCTCGACGTTGAGCGCCGAGCCGGGGCGGACGACCGCACCCGCCAGGAGGTCGTTGCCGGTGTGGACGATGGAGGCGCTGGCCACCTCGTCCTGCGTGGGGAGTTCGCTCGGGGTGCCCTGCGACTCGAACTTGTTGTCGACGCGCGCGCCGACCACCGACTTGGGCAGGATGCTCAAGGCCAGTTGCGCGTCGAAGTCGCTGTAGCGATCCAGGTTCTCGGGGAAGAAGCCGTCGTCGGGGGCGAGGTCGATGTATTTCTTGAGGCCGTAGCCGGCATCGAAGCCTAGCTTGGCCGATCGCCCGTCGAGGCTCAGCTTCAAGCGAGGTTTCAGCACCCAGGCCAGGGCCGGGATTTCCGGTGCCCCCGTTCCGCCGTCGGCCAGGTACACGTTGCTGTGGAACTCGAGGCCGGTCATCACGGACGGCGTGATCGTGGCTTCGCCCGCGCGAATGTGGTCACCAGGAGCCGCCCACGCGGGCGAGACGCAGAGGCCCCCGAGCACGAGGGCGCCTATGACCGGGTACCGACTCGCTCCTGCCATCCGCTAGAACACCTGCTTACGACGCGCGGCGCTTAACCGGGCGATGGGGTTTGCGCTGCCGATTTGGACACCGGCAGCGGAGGAATCAGACTGGCGTGACGTCCGAGCCAAACTCGAGCTTCTCTTCTTCCAGCTCGTCGATCGTGTTGCCGGACTCGTCGGCCGTCAACGACGATGCGGTTTTTCCCTTGGTGCTACCGGCACCTTTCACGCACTGCTGCGCCTCGACGAGGAACTCGCGCGCCCGTGACAACAAGACCGCAAGCTGCCGGTACTCCTGGTCCGCGTGGGCCAGGTCGCTGGCGGCGAGGTGCTGCTCCATCGACGTGCTCGTCTTCTTGGCTACCTCGGCGATGGTGGCCAACTGCGGCAGCTTGTCTTCGAGGCACTGGATCTCTTCCTTGTCGGGGGTCTTCGCGTTGCGCGCGGCCTCCAACAACTTCGTGACGGTGGCCACGGCGCCGTCGATCTCAGCGAGCGCGGCCGCGGCGAACTCCGACTTCTGCTTCGGCGTGGTGGTGCCCGACTGCTCCAGCTCGCCGACCACGCCCGGCGTGGCGGCCACGGCTGGCGAAGACGAGAGCAGGGCGAAGGCGACGAGGAGGTGCATGTGCGCTCCGGGCGTGGAAGACCAACTCAACCCTAGCCCGACTCGGACGACTTCGCCGCAGCTTTAGCGTCGTGCGGGCTACTGTCCCGACACGACCCACGGGAACTCGTCGACGGTGGCGGTGAGCCCGGCGTCGAAGCGGAAGCCGCGGACCGCCTTCACGATGCACTCGCCGAGGGCGGGATCACCCGTGGTGTTCTTCACTACGGAGACATTGCTGACCTTCCCGCCCTGGATCACCCAGGTGGCCGAGACACGGCCGTTCAGGTCGGGATTCTGCCGCAGCGACACCTGCACGCAAGTTTCGATGCGCCCGCGGTTGGCGCGCACCACCTTGGCCACGCCACCGGCGTCGCCCTCCTCAGCCGACACGTCGCCCTCGCCCGAGAGGTCCACCTTCGGCTTCTTCACCGCCACCGTGGCACCGTCGCCGGTGCCGGCGTTGCCGCCCGTGGCGTCGGTGATGCCCACCGCCGCGTCGCCCTTGCCGCCCTGCCCGCCGCTGCGGAGGCCCAGGTTGTCGGCGCTCGCAGCTTCCACCTTGCCCACGCCGTCGAGGGCCGCGTCGAGGCTCCCCTTCTGGGCTTGCGCGTCGCCGAGGAGGTCGTTGGCCACCTGGTCGCTGTTGGCCGCGCCGGTCGTGCCCAGCATCTGGAGCAGCACCGACTTCTTCGCCACCGACTCGGCGGTGGGCTCGGGCTTGGCCTCCGGTTTCTCCGAACTGTCGTCTTTCTTGGTGTCGGCCTTGGTCTCGGTCTTGGTTTCCGCCTTGGTCTGGTCCAGCTTCGTTTGCTCGACGATGGTGATCTTCTCCACCTTCCGCTCGACGAGGAGGTCGAGCGCTGCGTCGACGTGGTCGAGGGCGTTGTCTTCCGGCACCGGGGACAGGTACACCCACAGGTTGAACGCCACCGCGATGAAGTTGAATACGCCGAGCAGGCCCAGGAAGAGCGGGTCGTCGTCGTTGAACATCCGCGGGCGGAAGTCGGCTGCGGACACCGCGCGCACGGGTTCTGGCGGGGCGGGGACGAACTGGAAAAGCATCGTGATCGCGCCGATGCTCACCTTGCCGCGCACGTTCTCGTTGAGTTGCAGGTGCCAGGTGTCGCCCCGCTTCTGCATCTCGCCCTTGGCACGGAGGTCCGAGAGGTCGCGGATGCCATCCTTCCAGGAGATCTTCCCTTCGACGGCCTCGGGCACCGCGAGGGCGTAGGAGCCGCCGGAGGGCACGAACAGGGTGTGCGCCGAGCCGAGGATGGTCCCGGCGTACACGAATGTGTTGCGGGGGCCCTGCCCCACCGTGACGGGATCGCCCGCCCGGATGAGGCGTTCCTGGACGATCTTCCCGTCTTGGACCACGCCGATGCGCAAGACCTTGGGGAGTGCCTTGGTTGACGGAGTCGACTGCGCGGCTGCGGACATCAGTTTCCCTGTCGTTTGAGAGTACCGCTTACCTCGACAGCGCGCGGTGAAATAAGTTTCAAGACATTATCACGCTGCCCGGCGCCCGACCCGCCTAGGGCGCTGCCGCCCCGGGGGTCGCGCTGCCCGCCAGGACGACGAAACGGTAGCCCTCGAACCCCGCCGCGGCGGCGCTGGCAAGCACGTCGCCCAGCGTCGACCACGGCACGGACTCGTCGCACTCCACCAGGAGCGGCACCTCCGCGTTGTCCTGGGTCCTCGCGGCCGCCAAGGCACCCTCGACCGCCTCGATCCGGCGCCCCGAGCGCCCGGTGGCGTCGAGGACCAGCCCGTCTCGCAGCGCCAAGACGTCGCGACCGGCAACCTCCACGGCGTCGCGCCGCAGTCGAACGCGCAGCCCCTCCCCCACCGGGGTCGTGACCACCGAGGACGGGAGCCGGAACTCCGGGTCCGGCGTGGCGGCGGGGTCGAAGAACATGAGGAGGAAGAGCAGGATGATGACGAACATGTCCATCATCGAGGTCACGCCGAGGTTGGTCGACATCACCACCCGACGCCGGCCGCGGGCCCGGTTCACGGCGCGCCCTCCCCCGCCCCGGTCACCAGCACCGGCTCGGGGAAAAGGGGCACCTCGCGATCGCCCTGACGTCGTGACCGGCTCGCATCGAAGACGCCGACGATGATCGAGTACGGGACACCGGGATCGGGGGCGATCACCACCTGTGCGGTGGTTGGATGCAGCCCCTTGGCCACCGCCATCGTGTCGGCGAGGGCACGGTAGTCGTAGCCGCCCGGGTCGCACGGCGAGGCACAAGGCAGCGTCGTGACCCCGTCGCCCGCGCCGGTGACCGCGAAGCCGGTCGCGGTGATGCGAACCACGACGCGTTCGCTCTCTTGCTCCTCGAGTTTCTCACGGCTCGGCGCCTCCGTGGCCTCCACGGGACTGCGGTCCACGTCGTGCTGGGCGAGCGCGGTGAAGCGCACCGCCAGCAAGAGCATCGGGATGAGGTGCACCACCAGCGACAGCACCGGGATGAGGTCGAGTTCCGCCGCAGTGGCCACTCGACGCCGGGGCACCTACCGCCCCGAAAACGGCAGGACGCTCGGCCCGCCGCCCGACGGCTGCGACTCCGCACCGCGCATCGCGTTGAGCAGGTTCACCACCCGCAAGCCGTAGTGGTCGACCTCTTCCAGCACCGAGTTGGCCCGCGCCGCGATCAGCCCGTGTACCACCAGCACCGGGATGGAGACGAACAGCCCGAAGAAGGTCGTGTACATGGCCACCGCGATGCCGCTGGAGAGCGCGGCACTCCGCGCCTCCGCCGTGGCCTCGCCCACCGCGTGAAACGCCAGAATCAAGCCCTGGATCGTGCCAAGCAGGCCGAGGAGGGTGGAGACGTTGGCAATCATCGGGAGGAACGCCAGCCGCCGGTTCACCTCGGGAAACACCTCCAACGAGGCCTCCTCGATGGCGTCGCGGATCTCCGCGTCGGGCCGGTCCGCGCGGAGCAGCGCCGCCTTCACCACCCGGGGCAGTGCCGCGGCCGGCTCGGCGTTGCACAGTTTGATCGCCGCGTCGAGTTCGCCGTCGAGCACGTGCCGCTGGACCGCGCCCATGAAAATGGGTGCGTGGACCGCCGCCCGGAGAAACACGAAGAATGCGCGCTCCACCGCGATGGTGGCAGCCACCAGGGCGCACACCAGGATCGGCCACATGAACACGCCGCCAAGCTCGAACCCCTCTAGAACCTGGTCCATGCTCGCCTAGAAGGGCTTCTTCTCGACGCTCTCGACCACCTTGGGAAGGAATGACTCCTTCAACTCCAGGTCGTACTTGGGCGAGAGATTCTGCTGGGTCATCACGATCGCGATCTCGGGCTTCTGAATTTTGACCACGGTTTTTTCGTCGGCAAATTTCAGGCCCTTGGACTGCGCCATCGCAGAGGCCACGAGCAAAAGCAGGGTCGTCACTGACCACCTCCCCAGGGAGTATCGGAACCCGTCGGCGCCGGGGTTGATTCCGGCGCGGGCGCGGGGGCACCGGGCGCGACGGGTTCCAGCACCGGGCCGGGATCCGGGACCGGCGCGGGATCCGGCGCCACCTCCGGGACCGGCGCGGGCTCGGGAGCCGGCGGCGCGGGTTCGGGAGCCGGCGGCGCGAGCTCTGCCGCTTCCTTCTCCGCCTTCTTCCGACGTTCGTCCTCGTCCTTGCGCTTCCTCTTCTCGGCCTTTTCCTGGTCCTTGCGGATCTGGGCGATCCAGGCGTCGGCCTCGGCCGCGTCGCCACCGTAACGCCGCCAGGCCTCGATCTCGTTGATCGCGGCGTCGTAGGCCTTCATGTAGTCGGAGTAGAGGACGGCGAGGTTGCGGTGGGGTTCCGCCGAACCTGGGTCCAGCCGCAGCGCCTCGTTGTAGGCCTTGATCGCGTCTTCGAAGCGACCATCGCCCCGGTAGGCGATGCCCAGGCTCGTGCGCGCGCCCCCGTGTTCGGGGACCAGGGCAACCAACCTCTCCAAGAGCGGGATGGCGTCGCGGTAGTTGCGATTGTCCAGGTAGTAGGCGCTCAGGAACTGCAACGCCGAGAGCTGGTTCGGGTTGATCTCCAAGGCGCGCGAAAACGCCGCAGTCGCGTCGCCGGGGTACCCGTCCTTGAGGTAGATCGCGCCGAAGTTCGCCTGCAGTTGCGCATTCTGGTCGGCGGCCTCAACCACCTCCATGGCCTTGAAGCACATGAACTTGGCGAGGTCGGTTTGCCCGGTCTCGATGTAGACCATCGCCAGCTGGTTGTAGACCTCGATCGCCTTGCTATTGACCTTCAACGCGGCCTTGGCTTCGGCGACCGCGTCGGAGTGGCGGCGGAGCGAGCGGTTGACGGCGATGGCCGCCACGCGGAGGTCGAGGTCCGCCGGGCTCTGCCGGATGCCCGCCGCGAGGCTGGCCAGCGCCGACTCGTGCTGCCCCTTTCTCGACGAGAGGGCCGCGAGGTTGAGCCAGGCGCGACCGTAGGTCGGGTCGATCTCGGTGGCGCGGAGCCAGGACCGCCGCGCCTCCACATCGTCGCCCAGGATGTTGTGGGCGACGCCGATGTTGTACGGGATGTCGGCGCGATCGGGGTACTGCGAGGTGAGCGGCTTGAGCTTCTCCAGGGCGCCCCGAGCGCGGCCCGGGTCCCCGGTGGTGAGCATGGCGACGGCGTCGGAGAGGGCCTTCTCGTTGCCGCCGGTGGGCTCCTCCCAGGGCGCCCCTTCTGCTGGCGAGGTGGGTGCGGGCGAGGCGGTCGACGCCGCCCTCGTGGCACGCCGGGTCC
>CAYHRZ010000084.1:0-13629 GCA_964359125.1 uncultured Klebsiella sp.
GCCTCCCGGTGCCCTTGCAAGTCTCGGGCCGCGCGGAAGGTCGCCGTGCTAACACGATTGTCGCCACCGCGGGGCGCGCACGCCGCCCCGCGGCTGTCGCAGGGGTGGGGCGCGCGTCGGCCTACCGGGCGGCGGCGCGGAGGACGGCCGCCAACTCCGCGGCCATCCGGTCGACGCCGTAGTGGTCCTGGGCGCGTTCTCGTGCCCGTCTCCCGAGTTCCGCCCGGCGCCCCGGGTCGGCCTCCAGGGCGAGGAGGGCACGCGCCATCGCCTCGGCGTCGCCTACTGGAACCACCACGCCGTGGTCGTCGGCTAGGAGCCGAGTGCTGCCCTCGGTGGCGGTCGCGACCACCGGCAGTCCCGACGCCATGGCCTCGATGACCGTGAGCGACATGCCCTCCCAGTCCGAGCAAGACAGGTACGCGTCGGCGCTGCCCAGCAGGTCCGGCACGTCGTGGCGAAGGCCCAGCAACTTCACCCTTCCCTCTAGGCTGCTATCCGCTGCCATCGCGGACAGTTCGTCGAAGCGGGTGCCCTCGCCCACCAGGACGAAGTGCATGCCACGACAACGCCGGGCCACGTCGAAGAGGTGGTGCTGCGCTTTCTGCGGGGTGAGCCGCCCGGCGCTGACCACGATGAACGCGCCGCCGCCCATGGACCTGCGGGCCGCATCCCGCCGCGCGGCCTCGCGGGGCCCCAGGACCGAGGTGTCGACGCCGTTCTCGACCACCACGCAGCGCCCGGCGTCGAGACCCCCCGCCACCAGCCGGTCGCGCACGTCGGTCGACACGGCCACCACCCGGTCGGCGCCCCGCAAGAGCTTGCCCACCCGGGCGTACGCAGCGGCGGGCCAGCCGTGGGCCACGTTCACCACGGGCGTGCCGGTGCCCGCGCAGGCGAGCCGCGCCACCCAGGTGACGGCGAGGCTGTGGCACACCACCACCTCGGGCCGGTGGGCGATCACCAGTTCGCGGAGCGCGGTCGCGGGCGCGGCGATGCGCCCCCGCACGCGGTACAGGTCCACCTCGTGCGTGCGGACGGCGGGTCGCAGTTCGCGCAGCACCTCGCCGCCGGTCGAGGCCACGTGGACGTCGACTCCCCGGTCCGCGAGCCAGTTGCTCACCGCCGCGACGTAGCGCTCCGCGCCTCCTACACCCATCGTGTTGATCGCCATCAACACGGGAGAGGGGAGGTCGTGGGCCTCGGGCTGCGCGGCGTAGGCGGTGTCCAGCCGCGCCTGCAACTCCGCGCACAGCTGCCGGATCTCGGCGCTGGCGGCCGGTGGCTCCCGGCGGCCCACCGAGTCGCTACGGACCCGCGCGACGTAGGCGTCGTGGAAACGGGCGCCCAGGTGGGCGAACATGGAGCGGAAGGCCTCCACCGGTCGCGACACCAGGTCCTCGTATTTCACCAGCCGCAACCGCGGGTGCGCGTCGAGTCCCAGGGCGAAGACGAAGGCGTTGCGCATGTACCAGAACAGGAGCGCCCCCTCGCTGGGGGCCAGGTCCGTCCGGTACACGCGCCGCAGGGCGGAGATGGTGTCGGCGGGCAGGCGACGGGTGCGCCAGCCCCAGGTGTCGAAGTCGCCGCGCACCACCGCCTCCACCAACTCCCGCTGGTGTTCGCCCCACTTCTCGGCGGCCGAGTTCGCCACGTCGTCGTGGTGGCGGTACACCCACAGCCCCCGGGCCCGCGGCCAACGGCCCAGGATCAGGTCGGCCTCCTGGCTGTCGCAGATGGGCTTGAACACCTGCACGGGTGCTGGGTTCAGGGCCACCATCGCGCGGAGGACGGCATCGTCGCGAAGCTGGAAGTCGCGAAACGCCGCAGCGTGGTTCTCGTGGTAAATCCTTGTTTCCGGGCTGTTCTCCAGGATGCGCATCACCATCTTGGTGCCCGACCGCTGGCAGCCAAAGACGAACGAGACCCGCTTGGGATGTACCCAGCCGTAGCGGGCCTGCCCCAGTGTTTTCTTCTGCCGCGCCCAGAACGCCGGTCCGGCCTTTCGCCACGCGCCCAGATCGTCGACGAGGCTCACGGCTCCCGCCCTAACTCCACCCTGGTCGGCGAGCCTGCTACCATCGGCGCGATCCTGTCCCCCGGCGGAGCGTGGCCCTGTCCGACCCGAGTCCACTTCGTGTCCTGCTGGTCATCACCCGTGGCGAGCGCGGCGGCGCGCAGGTGCACGTGCGCGACCTCGTGCTCGCCCTCCGCGACCGGGTGCACTTCGACGTGGTGATCGGCGAGGGCGGCTTTCTCCCGGATTCGCTCCGGGAGGGAGGCATCAACGTGGTCATCCTGCCCTCGATGGGGCGCGCGGTGTCGCCCCGGGACGACGCGCGCAGCCTCCGGGAACTACGGCTCTTGATCGCCCGCCATGGCCCGCACCTGGTGCACACGCACAGCAGCAAGGCGGGCATTCTCGGCCGCCTGGCGGCGTGGTCGGCGGGGGTGCCTAGCGTCCACACTGCCCACGCCTGGTCGTTCTCCGACGGGCAGCCCTCCGCCCGCGTGGTGCTCTCCGTGCCCCCGGAGTGGCTCGTCGGCCGGGTCACCAGCCGCTTCATCGCCGTGTCGCACGCCGACGCCGAGGTCGGAACGCGCTACCGCGTGGCACGTCCATCGCAAGTGACGGTCATTCACAACGGGGTGGCCGACGTCGACGAGCGCGGGGATCCGGGCGCGTCGGGGCCCTGCCGCTTCCTGATGGTCGCGCGCTTCCTGGCGCCGAAGGACCACGCCTTGCTGCTCGACGCCTTCGCGCGTGTGCCCGGGCCGGCCGAGTTGTGGTTGGTGGGCGACGGCCCGCTGCTCGCTGCGGCGGAGGCGCGGGCCTCGCGCCCCGACCTGCTCGGTCGCGTCCGGTTCCTGGGCAACCGAGGCGACGTGGCGGGATTGTACGCGCAGGTGCAGGTGGGCGTCCTGGTGTCGCTGCAAGAGGGATTCCCGCTCGTGGTGCTCGAGGCGATGCGCGCGGGCCTGCCGGTGGTCGCCTCCGACGTGGGCGGTACGCGGGAAGCGGTCGAGGATGGCGCCACTGGACGCCTCGTGCCGCGGGGCGACGGGGAGGCCCTGGTGGGGGCATTGTCGAGCCTGGCGGGGGATCCCGCCGCGAGGGCGCGGATGGGGGCGGCCGGGCGCCGTGCCTACGAGGATCGTTTCAGCGTGCGACCGATGGCCGCAGCCACCCTGCGCGTGTACGCGGAGATCGCGTCCACATCGGCTCCAGGTCCGGTGTCCCGGCCCGAACTGGGGCGGGCTGCGCTGGTCCCATGAAGCTGTTCGGCATCCCCTACAAGCCTCGTCAGGTCTACTACTTCCTGAGCGACGCCCTCGTGGCCTTCATCGCGATGGCACTGGCCCACGTGGTCCGCTTCGGCGGGCGTCTCGACGACTCCGACCTTGGCCGCATTCCCGGCGCCGCGTTGTTCTTCCTCGCCGTGAACGTGCTCACCCTCTACGTGGCCGACGCGTACAACCCAGCGCTGGACTTCCGCCGCGCCGCGCAGGTGATCCGGATCTGGCTGGCGGTGAACGTGGCGCTGGCCGTGCAGATGGTCGTGTACTTCATCTCGCCCGACTTCCTCTGGGGACGCGGCGTCACCGGCCTCACCAGCCTGTCTTTCGGGCTCTTGCTCACGGCCTGGCGACCACTCTTGTGCTGGATCCAGCCGGGGGCGGTTTTCCGGCAGCGCGTGCTGGTGGTGGGCGACGGGCAGCCGACCAACCTGATGAGCGAGGTGCTGCAGAACAACCCCGAGTCGAGCGCGGTGTACGACCTGGTGGGTGCCATCGCCTTCCCGCGGTTCGGGCGCCGCCGTCGCGACGACCCCCGCACCGACGAGTCCGAGCCGCCGGTGGGCGTGACGATGATCGGCAACATCGACGACCTCGTCAGCGCGGTCAAGATCCACCGCATCGACCTGATCATCGTCGCCATCCGGGGATCCCTCAGCGCCGACCTCGGCCGGCAGCTTTTGGAGTGCAAGGCCATGGGCACCCACATCGAGGAGATGCCCGACGTCTACAAGCGGCTCACCGGCAAGGTGCCGATCCTGCACACCAGCGACGCCTGGTTGATCTTCGGGCCGGTGTTCGCTGGGTCCAGCCGCATGGCGGCCACCGCCGAGCGGGTGATGGACGTGGGTTTGTCGTGCCTGGGGCTCTTGCTCAGCGCGCCGGTGATCCTCGTCGCGGCCGTCGCCGTGAAGCTGGAGTCACGCGGACCGGCGTTCTTCCTCCAGGCGCGCCTGGGTCGTAACGAGAAGCCGTTCAGCATCGTCAAACTGCGCACCATGTGCGACGACGCCGAGCGCACCACCGGCGCGGTGTGGGCGCAGAAGGGCGACCCGCGCGTGACCCGGGTGGGACGATTCCTGCGGCGCACCCGCATCGACGAGCTGCCGCAGTTTTTCAACGTCCTGCGCGGCGAGATGGCCATCGTGGGGCCTCGCCCCGAGCGCGAACACTTCGTCCGGGACCTGAAGGAGAAGATTCCCCTCTACGCCCTCCGTTTCTCGGTGAAACCCGGTGTCACCGGCTGGGCCCAGGTGAACTACCGGTACGGGGCCAACGTGGAGCAGGCCGCGGAGAAACTCTGCTACGAGCTCTTCGCCATCCAGGAGTCCACGCCGCTGCTCTACGCCTTGATCCTCATCAAGACCGTGCAGACGATGATCTTGCGGCCCGGCTCCTAGGCCTGATGTTCGGCGAGATCGGCCAGGCCGTCCATCGGCAGCACCCGCAGCTCCCCCCGGTCCCGGCGCCGCGCGGCGTGCTCGAGGATCGCGTCCAGTCCAGCCAGCATCCGGGGCGGGTCCGACGCCAGGTTGATGGGGTGGGTGTAGAGGTGCGACACCCGCCGGGTGCGCACGGCCTCGTCGATGCCGCGCGTCGCCCGCAGTACACGTCGCGACATGGGAATGGCACGGCGAACACCGTCGATCGGCAACAACGTCGCCGACGCTGGGATCTGCCACAGGCCGAACTCGTCGCGTCGGGGCATCACCGTGGGCGGACAAGCGGCTCGCGCCACGTCGTGGAGGTGCAAGAGGCGCACCAAGGGGCCGGGGACAGGCCCCCACCGGTACCAGGTCGGCTCCGGGGGGCGCCAGCTCCGGAATCCGTGTTGGGCGAGCAGGTCCAGGTGACCCGGGACGTTGCGGGGAAAGACGAACGATCTCAGCGTCAGCCCCATTCGCCTCGCTTCGTGGACGCAGCGCGCGAGGTCGGCGTCGGCCACCGCCCGCGCGCAGCCCTCGTCTCCAAAGACCGGGTGGGAGAAGCTGTGCGAGCCCACTTCCTGCCCCGCGTCGCGGAGCGCCTCGACGAGGGAGCGGGCGTAGAAGGCGGGATGTTCGGCCTCGGTGCCCGTGGGAACCCCCTCCCACCAGGGCGCGCGTCGCCAGCGGTGGCGGGGCGTGGGCAGCGCCGGGTGCAGCGGGGACGCCGCGCCCTCGAGGAACAGGTGCCCCACGGTGGCCCAGGTGGCCACGATGCCTAGGCGTTCCAGCGTGCGGAGAATCTGCGGAAACACCTCGTCCCGGGTGCGCCGGGCCATCGTCACCAGCGCGGCAAGCTCGCGACCGGCCGCGTCGTTGGCCAGGTCGCGCGAGCCCCACACCAACTCGAAGTCGAGGCTCAGCGTGAACACGCCGCGGTCGAGCCTGGGCTCCATGCGCCCTGGTACCTCGCCGACGGGGCCCGCGTGCTACAAAACTCCCCACCTGCTGCGGACGCCGTGACCGATCGACCTCTTGCCCCGCTCCCGGGTGGATTCGACCTCGAGGGCCTCGTGCAGGCCATTCGTTTCCAGTGGCGCACGGTGGTGCTCTTCGCGGGGGTGATGTTCGTGGGGGCCGCAGTGCTCACCGGTGTGACGCCCAAGCAGTACGAGGGGGTGGCCCTCATCCGCCTCCTGCCCCGCGCCGGGCAGGAACTGAAGGGGAACGAGGTCGTCAATCACGACGACGGGGGCTACATGGAGGCCCGCGAGCGCGCCCGCACCCAACTCCAGCTGATCCAGAGCCGGGGGGTCCGCGAAGAAACCCTCCGTCGGTACGCTGCCCTGGGTCACGACGACATCCCGGCCAACGAGGCGGGTGCCGAGGCGCTGGCCGGGGCGGTCGCGGCGCGCCCCCGGGAAGACACCGAACTCGTCGAGGTGGGGGTCATGCACCCCGATCCGGAGCGGGCGGCGCTCCTGGCGAACTTGATGGTCGAGGTGTACCTCACCAGCAACCTGGAGTCGCGCACCGACGCGGCGCGCACTTCGACCGTTTGGATCGAGCGGCAGCGCACCACCACCCAGGCCGAGCTAGACGTCGCGACGGCGGCGGTGATTGCCTTCAAAGAAAAGAACGACGTGGTCGACATCGACGAGAAGGTCGACGGCATCACCGCGCGCATGGCGGCCCTGCAAGCTGCTGCGGGGGAGGCCACCACCCAACGCGTCTTGTTGGAGAGCCGGTACGAGGAGCACCGCCGGATGGTCGCGCGGGGACAAACCGACGTCCTGGCGGGCTCTTTCGACGACGCCGGCTTGCAAACCATGGCTCGCGAGCGGGCGATGATCGTCACCGAGGCCGCCGACGTGTTGTCTCGCTACGGCGAGGCGCACCCGGATCACCAGCGCGCCGTGGCCCGCATCAAGCGGGTGGACCTGCTCATCGCGGAGGAGGTCAAGCGAAATGTAGAGAATGAACGCTCGGAGATCGAAACTCTCAAGAAGCAGGAGGCGCAGATCGCCGCCGAGCTGGTCTTGGTGAAGGGGGACCTACTGGTGAAGGAGCGCCTGCGCGCCGAGTACCAGGGGCTCAAGGAGGCCGAGGACCGGGCACGGGGGCTGATCTGCAGGCCCGCACTCGGCTCAACGACGTGCGGGTGGTGGACCTGGCCCTGCCGCCCACCCGTCCCGCCAAGCCCAACTGGAAGTTGAACCTGGCCGTGGCGCTCGTCCTGGGGGTTGGCGGAGGGGTGGGCCTAGCCCTGCTCCGACACCGCTTGAACACGGTTTTCCTCACGACGGGCGACGTGGCTCGGCACCTCCCCACCCCGCTCCTGGGCGCGGTGTTGCGCCTGCCGCCCGGGGCGAGCGGCGACGACGCGGCGCTGTACGGTTTCGAGCACCCCCGTTCGCGCATCGCCGAGGGGTTCCGCGGCATCCGCGCCATCCTCCAGGTGTCGGGAACCAAGGCGTCCTGTCGGCGGCTGGTGGTCACCAGCTCGGTGCCCGAGGAGGGCAAGTCCTTCTGCGCGGTGGGCCTGGCCGTGGCCTACGCGCAGCTCGACCTGCGCGTGCTGCTGGTGGATTGCGACCTACGCCTTCCTCGTCTGCACAAGGTGTTTGGCGTGGATGAGTCCCCCGGGCTCACCGACTCGCTGGGCGATTCCGGCGAGCCCACGCGCGGCGTGATCCGCACCCACGTGCCTCGGCTGCACTTGTTGCGCTGCGGCACCCGTGCCGAGTACCCCAACGAGGTGCTGGCCTCGGCGGCGGTGGAAACGCTGCTGGCGGCGCTGTCCCAGACCTACGACGTGATCGTGCTCGATACACCCCCTGCAGGACTGCTGTCCGACGCGCTGGCCCTGGCCCGAAACAGCGACGGTATCGTGCTCGTGGTTCGTCGCGACAAGGCCCCGCGAGGGGAGGTCCAGCGCACCCTCGCCCAGCTCGAGCAGGCGGGCGCCACCGTGCTCGGCGCGGTGCTCAACGACCTCCCCCTGGAAACGAGCGCGGCGGGCTACGGCTCCCGCTACTACGACGAGTCCGCGCGGTCCGGGCGGTCCGCGACCACGACGTGACGCCGCTCACGGCCGGGCGCGGGCCCGGGCAAGCGCCGGGTGTGGTGGGGCTGGCGCTCCTGGGCGCGGCCCTGGTGGCCTGGTCCCCCCAGGTCGCGGTGCTCTCGGCTGCAGGCGCGCTGGTGGTGTGGATCGGCCTGCGTGAGCCCGCGGCGCTGGTGGGGCTGCTCTTCGTCGCGATGTTGTTCGACCGCGCTGGCCTCACCGGCGTGGACGTGGACGAGTTCCCGGTCACCGCGTCGAAGCTCGGCGTGCTCGGCTCGCTGGGCCTCTGGGGCCTGTACTGCGGGGCGCGCGGTACCTGGCCGCTGCGCTGGCACCCGGTGGTGGGCGCGCTGTTCTTGCTGGTGGCCACCACGGCGGTCTGCATCGCTCTGGCCAACGCCCTGAAGGTCGGCAAGTTCACCTTGTTCGGCCTGGCCATGATGGCGGTGATGGTATCTCTGGTGTACTCGATCCTCGTGGAACGCCCGGTCCAGGGCGTGTACCGGTTCGTGGCCGCCTGCCTCGTGCTGGCGATGGCCTACGCCGTCACGTCGCCCGGCGGGGGTGGCGAGTCCGGCCGCGCGACCGGCACCATGGGCGACCCCAACGAGTGGGCCACCATCGTGCTCCTGGTCTCGCCCGCCGTGCTCGGTGGCCTTGCCCACGACACCCACCTCGTCGCGCGTCCGCTTCGGCTGGCGGTGCTGGTGCTTGCGCCGATGGCCATCCTCCGTAGCGAGTCGCGCTCGGCGCTCCTGGTGGGGCTGTTGCTGCTGCCGGGGTGGATCTACCTGCTCCGGGCGCGTCGCAAGGAACTCATCCTCACGGCCGGGCTGGCGCTGGTGGTGGTGCCCGCCCTGGTGGACCTCGACGACGCCCTGGCCCGTACCCGGGTGCTGGTGGCGCGGTTGCAGGGCCAAGCGGGCCCCAGCGACGCCAGCCTCCAGGAGCGTGGCGAGTTGTTGCGCCAGGGCCTGCAGTTGTTTCGCGACCACTGGCTGTTTGGCGCGGGGCCCGGCCGCTTCGCGCGAGCCACCGGCTTCGTCTCGCAGGTGGGCACCCTCCGGCCGGCCCACAACACCTACCTGGAGGTGGCCGGGGAGCAGGGGATCCTGGGCCTGGGGGCGCTCCTGGTGCTGGGGGTCACCGTCGTCCGCACGCTGTGGACGGCCTACACCGGGAGTACCGACCCCACCGACCGGGCCCGCGTGCTCGGGGCGGGTCTGGGACTGGGGGCGGTGGCGATGATGGCGGCCACGCTCGGCCTGCTCACCTTCGCCATGGCGTTCCTGGTACTAGGTCTCGCGATGGCCGTCGCCCACCAGGCCCTGCAGCCCCCGGGTTTGCCCCGTGCCGCCTGAACCCGCGGGAGGCAACCTCGCCGCGCTGGGCCTGATCCAGGCCTTCCGGATGGCGGCGAGCACCGGAGTGAGCGTGCTCGTCATGCGACTGGCGGGGGTGGAGGGCTTCGGCATCTACGGCTACGTCAGCATCCTCGTCGGTTTGTTGAGCTTCGCCACGTCCATGGGACTGGACCGGCTGTTGAAGCGGGAACTGGCCCGCGCGCCGGAGCGCGGACCGGCGCTGGTCTCGACCGGCGTGGTGTCGGTGGCGCTCTTGTCGATGGGCTCGGTGGTGGCGGTGGTCGGCTGGGTGTGGCTGGTGGATGGCCGGGAGGTGGTGGTGGTGTCGGCCTCGTTGGCCGCGCTGGCGGTGGCCCTGCAGGGCGTGGCTACCGTGCCCAGCTCTTACTTCCACGCCATCCGGCAGATGTGGCACGGGGTGTTGCCCAGTCTCGCCGGCCGGGTGGTTTTCGTGGTGGTGGCAGCGGCGTTGCTCGCGGGTGGGCTCGACGTGCGCGGGGTGTTTTTCGCCTCGGCCCTCGACGGGGCGGTGACCCTCGGTGGGGTGGCGGTGGCCTACCGCCGGCTGGGGCAACGCTGGGCCGCCACCAGCGTGGCCGCCACCCGCGCGCTCTTGCGCGAGTCGATCCCCTTCGGGCTCAACGGCCTCTTCGGCAATATCTACCTCAACGCCGACGTGCTGCTCCTAGCGTGGATGCGTGACGACACCGAGGTGGGCATCTACCGCGCGGCGGTGATGCTGGTGGCCCTGTTCCCACTCGTGGCCGAGACCTTCACCCAGGGGCTCTACCCGCGGATGGCACGGCACCTCGGCAACCGCGAGGCCGCCACCGGCGAACTCCGTTTCGCGGCGCGCGTCCTCTTGGCGGTGAGTCTGCCTGCGGCCGTGGGCGCCCTGCTCACGGCGGCCCCGCTGATGGTGTTCCTCGGGGGCGAGGAGTTCGCCGCGAGCGCCCTACCGTTCATGCTGATGGCACCGTTGTTGCCCCTCCGCTTCCTCAACAACGGCTACGCCATGACGCTCTCGGCGCTGGACCGGCAGGGCGACCGCACCCGCGGGGTCTCTCTCGCCGCGGCCTTCAACGTCCTGGTGAACATCCTGGTGATTCCCCGGTGGGGCGCGGTGGGCTGCGCCGCCGTTACCCTCGCCACCGAGATCTTGCTCTGGGGCTGGTTTCGCTGGCGCTCGGCTGGGCTCGTGGGCGATATTGGGCTGAAAACAATACTTATTCGTGTGGCCAGCGCCTGCGCGGGGATGGCGGTCGTCGTGGAGTTCGTGCCGCAGGTCCACGTCGTGCTGACGATTCTCGCCGGCGTGGTGGCCTACTGTTCGCTGGCCTTCGCGACCGGGGCCCTGCGGCGTGACGACCTCCGCCAGCTGAGGCGAGTCTGATGCGCGTCACGCAGGTCGTCCCATCCCTGGACGTGGGCGGTGCCGAGCGCATGGCGGCCCTGTTGTCCGTCTCGCTCCGGGACCTAGGCCACCAGGTCGAGGTGGTGTCGCTCTACCGACCCTCTGGGAGTTGGATCGAGGAGGAGTTGCGCGCGGCCGATGTCCCGGTCAGCTTCCTGGGCAAGGGGCCGGGATTCGATGCCCGGGTGGTGGCGCGCCTGACCCTGCTCCTGCGGCGGCAGCGCCCGGAGGTCGTCCACACTCACCTGCATGGGTTGCGCTACGCGCTGCCTTGTCTCCCGGTGCTCGGGGCCTGCTTCGTACACACCCTGCACAACCTGGCCGAGCGGGAGGTGGAGCGACCGGGCCGATGGCTGCAGCACATCGCCTTCCGCGCGGGCGTGGCGCCCGTGGCCATCGGCGACGCCGTGGCCGACAGCGTCCTCGTCGAGTATGGCCGGCCCCCGGCGGCGGCGATCGCCAACGGTATCCGCCTCGACGACTACGCCGTTTCGACCGCGACCCGCGATGCCGTCCGCGAGGCACTGGGCTTGGCGCGCGGGGAGTTCACCTTCCTCGTCGCCGGACGGCTCGGTGAACAGAAGAACCACCGACTGCTGGTCGAGGCGATGGGCCACACCGGCGGCACCCTGCTGGTGGCCGGCGACGGTCCACTCCGGTCGGCGCTGGAGGTCCAGGCGGCGCCGTTGGGCCGCCGCGTGCGGTTCCTCGGCGTGCGTCGCGACGTGCCTGCGCTCCTCGCCGCGGCCGACGCCCTGGTTCTCGCGTCGAGTTGGGAAGGCAACCCCCTGGTGGTGATGGAGGCCATGGCGGCCGGTCGACCGGTGGTTGCCACGGCGGTGGGCTGCGTGCCGGAACTCTTGGTCGACGGGACGGGCATCCTGGTGCGCCCCGGGGACGCGGGGTCGCTCCGCGGGGCCATGCTCACGCTCGAGCGCGACCCGGGCGCGGCCGCCGCGATGGGCAGACGGGGACGAGAGCACGCGGCCCGTCGCTTCGACTCCCGGACCATGGCCCAGGCCTACGCCGACCTCTACCGGCGCCTGCGCGATTCCGGGGGGGCACTGGGACGCACCTCGCCGGCGGGGGCGGTATGATGGCGTCCTTGACTGTTCTCCGGCTCTCGTGCGTCGTGGCCCTCGCCTCGCTGCTCGCCCACGAGGCGTGGGCACAGGAGGGTGTGACCGTGGCCAGCGCCGAGAACGTCGCGGTGGTGGGCACGCTTGGGGCGCCGTCCGCGCAGTACCGCGTCGGGCCCGGCGACAGCCTCAACGTCCAAGTCTACGGCGAGCCCTCGCTGAGCGGGACGATCCCCGTCGACGCCAGCGGGGAGATCGACGTGGCCTTGGTTGGGCGAGTGGCGGTGGGCGGGATGAACGCCGGGGAGATCACCGCCATGCTCCGTGAGCGACTAGCTGCGGGTTTCCTCGTGAATCCCAACATCACCGTCGCGGTCTCCGCCTACCGCAGCCAGCCAGTGCAGGTCCTCGGGGCGGTGGGCAAGCCCGGCCTTTACTTCTTGCGCGGACCCACGACCGTGATGTCGGTGCTGAGCGAGGCCGGCGGCGTGCCGCCCGAGGGGGTCAACGAGATCCGGCTCACCCGGGCGGGGCGCGCGGACGCAGAGGTGCTGCCGTACGACAAGCTGGTCAATCGCGCGGTCGACGATCCCCTCGTGACCGCGGGCGACATCGTATTCGTGCCCCAGAGCACGGTGAGCGTGAGTGGCTCCGTGGGCAAGCCCGGCGAGGTGGCCTACCGCGAGGGCATCACGGTCTCCCAAGTCGTGGCCAGCGCCGGCGGGGCCTCGGAGTTGGCCAACCTCGGCCGGATTTTCATCCTGCGTGGCGACAAGCGCATCCGCGTGAACCTCCGGAAGGTGCTCAACGGCGACGCGCCGGACGTGCCCCTCGAGGCGGGAGACCGGGTGTACGTGCCCGAGTCGCCGGTCTAGCGGGTGCGCGTGCTCGTCACGGGCGGGGCCGGGTACATCGGCAGTCACGTCGTCGTCGCGCTCTTGGAGGCCGGGCACGCGGTCACCGTCGTCGACGACCTCAGCACCGGGCACCCGGCCGCCGTCGCGCGTGCCGAGCGCCTGGGGGGACGAGGGGTCACCTTCCTCCAGTCGCAGGTGGCAACGCTGTCGCCGAGCGCGCTGGCGGGTCACGACGCGGTGATTCACTTCGCCGCCAGCAAGCGGGTCGACGAGTCGATGTCGCACCCCGAGCGCTACTTCGAGAACAACACCGGCAGCATGGGCGTCCTGCTCCGCGCGATGGCCGAGGCCGGGACCCGTCGGATCGTCTACTCGTCGAGCGCCGCTGTGTACGGCACGCAGGCGCAGGTCCCCGTGCACGAGGACGCGGAACTGCGGCCGGAGAGCCCCTACGGAGTAAGCAAGCTCCAGGGCGAGCAAATGTTGGACTGGATGGGGCGGCTCGCGGGGTGGTCGACCATCTCTTTGCGCTACTTCAACCCGGTGGGGGCGCACCCCAGCGGGCAAATCGGGCAGTCGCTGCTGGGGGAGGTGGCGCTGGTGCCCCGGGCGATGCGGGCGTTGTTGTTCGACGACGCCCCGATCACCGTGTTTGGCGCCGACTGGCCGACGCCGGACGGTTCCTGCCAGCGGGACTTCATCCACGTCGACGACCTGGCCCGCGCGCACGTCGTGGCCCTGGGTGCCCTGGACCCGCCGGGGCACCGCGTCTACAACGTCGGCACCGGGCAGCCGCACAGCGTCCTCTCGGTGCTGCGTGCCTGCGCCGCCGCCGCCGGCCGGCCGGTGCCGCACACGCTGGGGCCGCGCCGCGCAGGCGACTTCCCCGTGTCGGTGGCCGACCCCTCCCGGTTCCGCGACGAGCATGGCTTCGTAGCTACGAAATCCCTGCGGGAAATGATCGAGTCGGCCTGGCGCTGGGCACGCGACAACCCCCGCGGCTACGCCCCGTGAGTTTCTGGCTGGTGCTCGCATGCACGGGCCCGCCCGAGACCTCGCCCGCCACGGCGGCCGCCCCGGTGCCCGCGGAGCCCACGCCGTACGGTTTCTGGGGCCTCAACGGGCTC
>CAYHRZ010000085.1:0-13499 GCA_964359125.1 uncultured Klebsiella sp.
ACCCGCACCGCCTGCCGGAACCGCCCGCGGGCGGCGGGCGACGTGAACGGGTCGTGGCGGAAGGCGCTGTCGAACGCCCGGCCCGCCAACTCCATCGCCCCGAGGCTGTGGGCGTAGCGGGTATGCACGGCGCCCGGGAAGGGTAGCTCCGAGAAGCCCATCTGCTTGATGCCCCGCAGCCGCTGCACGAAGGGGTGGTCCACCACCGCCTCCTCGCCACCGAGCACCTGGATTGCACCATGTAGGGGGTCGCGGACCTCCATCGTCTCTCCGACCCGCGATATAGCCCGCCCGATGCTTCCCATCGCCCCCGACGACTCCCTGCGGGTCGGCGACGTCGTCCACCATCCCGCCTTCGGCTTCGCAACGCTCGAGGGCATCGAGGAGAAGGGCGCGAAATTGCGCTGGGAGCACGCTGCGAAGTCGTCGCCGATGTTCGTATCGCGACACATACTGTCGACCAGCTACCGCCGCTGTCGGCCGGGTGGGCTGCTCTCGCGGCGAGCGCTGGAGCCGGCACGGGTGCGTCGCTTGGCCCAGGAGGACCCCGTCGCGGTGCTGGGCCTCTTGCTGGCGGACCTGGGCGACCCACAGTCCCTGGGCCACGCCCAGGACTGGATGCGACAGGTCGTGGGCGACCAGGGGATGGAGGGCAACGGCTTCGACGGCTGGTGGAACGCCATCCTCTCCCTCGCGGGCGTCGACGAGCGGTTCGTCTTGTCGCGCGACCGCATCCAACTCGCCGCGGGCGTGAAGTCGGCCTCGTTCACCGTACCCGCCTCACCCACCCCGCTGGCGACGCCCGAACCGGCGGCCACCGCGTTGGCCCAGGCCCCGGCGAGCGACCACGACGCCGAGGACCTCTGGGCGTCGGCCTTGATCATCGCGCAGGCCCTGGCCGCGTTGCACGCGCGGGGCGCCACCGTCCTCCGCCGTCGTGACGCAGCCGTGCGCACCCCCTCCGGATGGACGCTGGCTACCGACCCCATCGACGGCGCCCCGCGCGACGACGTGGCCTGGGTGGCACAGCGGGTGGTGGAGGAGGCACTGGGCCTCGCCCTTCCCGATGGGCTCCCGGCGCACGAGTTGGTCGACGCGCTGGCCGGGGCGGTGCCGGCGTACCCCGCGGAACTCCTGGGCGTGCTGCGCTACGCGCTGGCGAAGGATCCCTCGCTCCGCCCCCGCAACGGGCTGGAACTCGCCGGGCGGTTGGCGCTCGCCCACGCGGCGTGGTCCTCGCGGCGGTCGTTGCCGCTCTCCCCCCGGGCGGTGGTGTGCGCGGGATTCGACACCCACATTGGCACGCTGAAGTCGCTGGTCGGCCAGGCCAACCAGGACGCCTTCCTGCTCCTGGGCGAGCCGGACCTGGCGTTCTTCGCGGTGGCCGACGGCATCAGCACCTCGACCGCCGGCTCGGGGGACCTGGCCAGCAGCCTCGCCATCCGCACCCTCCGGCTACAGTGGACGGCGCACCAGGACACCCTGCGCGCGGCCTCCGACGACGAGGTCTTTCGATTCCTCACCAACGCACTGGACCGCGCCAACCGGGTGATCTGCGAGGCCGCCTCCCGCCTCGCGCAAGGCGACATCAACCGCCACGTCCCCATGGGCACGACGATCGTGGTGGGACTGTCGTTCGGCGACCGCGTCTTTCTCGCCGCGCTCGGCGACTCGCGGGCGCTGTTGTGCGGCGCGCACGGCATCGCGCCGCTGACGTGGGACCAGAACCTCAACGCGATGCGCCTGCGCCACGCCACGCTGGGCAACGCGGCAGGGTGGGACGAGCACGGCTACGCCCTGGTCGGCTACCTCGGCCACTTCGACGAGACCGGCGCACCGCTCCTTCCGCCCCCGATTTTCCGCAGCACGCGACTGTTACCCGGCGAGTGGCTGGTGCTCGCCAGCGACGGCCTCACCGACCATGCCGCCAACGAGGAGGCTGGCGTGTACGGCATCATCGAGCGGGTGCTGGCCCGTCACGGTAGGCGCAACGACGCGCACGCGGCGATGTCGGTGGCCCGGCGCCTGGTGTTGGCCGCCAACGAGGGCACCGGCGGCGACAACGTCACCGTACTGGCGCTTACGCTCTCCGGAGACGGGGCTGGGCCGGAGACCGAAGCGCCGGTACCGTCGGAGGACGAGGACTAGCCGTGCCCCCACGTCCCTTCCGAGAGGCCCTGGCCGACCGCGTGCTCCTGTTCGACGGCGCGATGGGCACCGAGATCTACAACCGCGGCGTGTTCATCAACCGCTGTTACGACGAACTGAACCTCGGCCAGCCCGACACCGTCACCGAGATCCACGCCGCCTACGTCAAGGCCGGGGCCGACGTGATCACCACGAACACCTTCGGCGCGAACCGGTACCGCCTCGGCGCCTACGGCCTCGAGGAGCGGGTGAAAGACATCAACGCCAACGGCGTGCGCCTCGCGCGGGCCCAGGCCAAGGACCGCGCGTGGGTGGCCGCGTCGATCGGCCCCACGGGCGCGGTGATGGCGCCGGTCGGCAAGGTCACCCCCGGCGATGCCTACCAGGCCTTCCGGGAGCAGGCCGAGGTGTGCCTGGAGGCCGGGGCGGACCTCTTCGTGCTCGAGACCTTCGCCCACCTCACGGAGCTCTGGCAAGCCGTCCGGGCGGTGCGGTCGCTCAGCCGCGACATCCCGGTGGTGGCGGCCATGACATTCCCGTTCGTGGGCCCCGGGCAAACCCAGATCGAGGGCGACAGCCCGGAGGCGGCGGCCCAGGCGGTGCGCGGCTGGCACATCGACGCGTTCGGCACCAACTGCTGCAACGGGCCCCGGGGCGTGCAGCACGTCCTGGAGCGGATGCTCGCCGTCACCGACATGAAGCTGGTGGCCATGCCCAACGCGGGCTTGCCACAGGTGATCGAGGGACGAACCCTCTACTTGGCCGCCCCGGAGTACATGGCCGAGCACGCGCGCCGCTTCGTGCAACTGGGTGCGGGCATCGTGGGCGGCTGCTGCGGCACGACCCCCTTGATGATCAAGCAGATCCGCGCCTTCGTACGCTCCGTGCAGGCCGAGCGGCGGGTAGCCGAGCCCCGGCCGGAGCTGCCTACGGTGGCCGAGGCGGCGGGCGAAGCAGGGGGCAAGCCGCCTTCGCTGGCGGTAGAACCGTCGCCCGTCTACGAGCGCACGGAGTTCGCGCGGCGGCTCTACTCGGGGCGTTTCTGCGTGTCGGTCGAGTTGGATCCCCCGCGGGGCGTCGACGCACAGAAGGCAGTGGAAGGGGCGGCCATGCTGCGCGAGGCCGGTGTCGACGTGGTCAACATCGCCGACGGCCCCCGGGCGGTGGCCCGGATGGGGCCCTCGGCCCTGGCGCAACTGGTGCGCGCCCACTGCGGCATGGAAGGCGTCGTCCACTATTGCTGCCGCGACCGCAACCTGCTCGGCATGCAGATGGACCTCCTGGGCAACAACGCGCTGGGCCTCCGGAACATCCTCGCGGTCACCGGCGACCCCCCGAAGATGGGCACCTACCCCGACGCCACCGCGGTCTTCGACATCGACAGCATCGGCCTGATCACCTTCATCCAGATGCTCAACCGCGGCCTGGACTTCTCGGGACAACCCGTGGGCGGCAAGACCGACCTGTTCGTGGGCGCCGGCTGCAACCCCGGCCACGTGGACCTCGACCTCGAGACCACCCGCTTCGGCCACAAGGTCGACGCCGGTGCCGAGTTCTTCTTCTCGCAACCGCTGTTCGACGCAGACGTCCTGCTCCGCTTCCTCGACCGCACCGACCGCTTCAAGAAGGTGCCCTTCCTCGTGGGCATCATGCCGCTGGTGTCGCTGCGTAACGCCGAGTTCCTCCACAACGAGGTCCCCGGGATGCAGGTGCCCGCCGCGATCCTGGATCGCCTCCGCCGCGCGCCCGACCGCGACGCGCAGCGGGAGGTGGGCATCGAGGTGGCCCGCGAGGCGCTGGCCAGTGTCATGAATCACCCGCGCGTGGCCGGGGCGTACATCTATCCCCCCTTCGGGAGCTACAAGGCGGTGCTCCGGGTGGTCGAGGTGTTGGCCCAGCGCAGGGGCCCCACCCACTTCGGTCCCCAAGGGTGGGTCGAGACGCCCGGCAAGGCCGCCACCGACAACCCCGCCCATGCCTGACGACGTGTATGCCCGTTTCCGCAGCCTCTGCCTGGCCCTGCCTGCCAGTGCCGAGGTGTCGGCCTGGGGGCACCCCACCTTCCGCGTGAACAACAAGATGTTCGCCGCGATCGGCGGCGACGACAGCGGCATCTCGATGAGCGTGAAGGCCACGCTCGACGAGCAGTCGGAGATCATCCAGAAGCCGGGCTGGCGAAAGGCCCACTACGTCGGTAAACACGGCTGGGTGAGCTACGACTTCGGCGACGACGACGACTGGGCCCTCATACAGACACTCGTGGAGCGTTCCTGGGGCTACGTGGCGCCGAAGCGGCTCACGCGGGAGCGCGCCTAGGCAAACGGCACCGGCGCGGAAAACGTCACTCGTGCCCGCGAGTAGGGGTGATCCAGAGAGATCTGGGCTGCGTGGAGGAGCAGCCGGGGTGCCCTCGCGACCACCTCGTCGGGCGCGTAGAAACGGTCGCCCAGCACGGGGAAGCCGGTGGCCGCGAGGTGAACTCGGATCTGGTGCGAGCGGCCGGTGAGCGGGGACAGCGACAACAGCGCGGTGCCGTCACCGTCGCGCGACAGGACCCGCCACCGGGTCGCGGACGGCTTCCCTCCGGGATCCACCCGCGACCGTCCGGTCCCCGGGACCACCAGGAGGGGGAGGTCGATCTCGCCCTCGTCGTCACCGGGGTGGCCGTGCACGCGCGCGACGTACTGCTTCGCCACGCCGCGCTCGCGGAACTGGCGGTGCAGGTCACGCTCGCCCGCCCGTCGCAGGGCGAAGACCAGCACCCCCGAGGTGGCCATGTCGAGACGGTGGGCCGCGAAGAGCCGCGGGTACGAAGTCGACAGCCGCGACACGACGCAGTCGGCGTTCTCGGGCCCTCGCCCCGGGACAGACAAGAGCCCCGGGGGCTTGTCGACCACCACCAGGTCCCGGTCCGCGTGGATCACCACGGTGGCGGCACGCCGCTACAGGGCCTCGACGTGCTGGGTGTAGCCGAACACGTAGCCGAGATCCGACGACAGGCTCCAGAGCTCCGCCCCGCCGCTGTCGACCACCTGGACCAGTCCCGAGGTGGACCACGTGACCATCACCCGGTCCTCGTCGAGGCGATCCACGTCGCCCAGGGCGTACACGTAGAGCGGCGGTTCCACCGCGTAGGTGAAGGTCTCCCGGACCTCGCCCAGCGCCTCGTTGATGTCGTATTCCACCACGCGCGAGGCGTGGGCCTCGTCGTCGCCGTTGTCGAAGACCAGGAGGTTTCCGTTGGACTGGAGCTCGAACTCGTGCTGGTACACCGTGGGGGTGGCGCCGTCCTCGTAGGTGAAATTGCCGCTGTTGTGGGTGAGACGCCACAAGAGCGCCCCCGACGCCCGGTCCGCCTTGAGGATGGTGTCGAGGTTGCGGAGGCTCAGGTACCAGACGTCGTCGGCCTCGTCGTAGTCCAGCGCGTTGGCGTGCGTCCACGTGCCATCGTCGTCGTCAACCTCGAAATTCTCAGGGTTGAAGTAATCGAATACCGACCACACCACGTCCCGCTCACCGTCGAGCTGCACCTCGACGATCCGGTCGCCCACGTAGTTGTCGCGCAGGTCCTTGGTGAGACAAGCAAAACTGCCGTCGGGCAACTCCTCGAAGTCGTGGGTGAGGTAGGGCACGTCGAGCCGCAGTTCGGTCGACTTGTCGAGAGAGACGACGTGGAGGTACCCGTCTGGGCCGTAGTCTTCCGTGCCCACCGCGCCGTAGACGACACTCGTGCCGTCGCGGGTGAGCATGGCGCGGGTGACCAGGAACCCCTCCTCCACCTCGTGCCACCAGGCATACCGGCCCTGGCTGTCGAGGATCACCACCGCGTACAGTGCGCCGTTCACCGGGGCCACGACCAGGCCGCCGAGCGCCGCAGGGTCGCCGTCTGCGGCGAAGGAAGGGTAGCCGCTGGGGACCGGGCCGGTGGTGTAGGTGGTGACGCGCCCGACCTCTCCCCCCCCGCCCGGCCGAAAGTGCCACTCCGTGCCCGCAGCTAGGCCACGGAGCACAACCTGGTGCTCCGTACTCTCGCTCGCCTCCACCGCCGTGGACGTCCCGAGGTCGGCGGAGTCACCGTACTCGAGGAAGCCTGCCGTGGGCACGTCGGTGGTCCAGGACACCGTGACCACCGTCGGCATGTCGACGGCCGGGACAAAGCCGAGGTCCGAGAACGCCACCAGCGAGGCGAAGGCGCTATCGCCCGTGTGCCCCGCGCTGTCGGCGGGCGCGGAGTCGGCGCCGGTGTCGCCGAGGCCGGTGTGGCCCGGGTTGGTGGAGTCCGAGGGCTCGACGCAGGCTAGCAGCGTCGCGAGTCGCAGGAGCATCCCCTCAGGTTATCCGCGCGGCGGCGGCGCCGTCGAGGGGCTCAGTCCACCGCCTGTACCACCCAGGCGTAGCCGCTCACGGTGGCCCGGGTCGACTCGCCGAAGTCCAAAGCAAGCACGGCGCGGCGCAGGCACTGCGCAAGCTCGGCGTTGCCGGTGCGGTTCTCCTTCACCACCACGTCGCCGGGGCGCCCACCGTCAACCTCCCAGGCCAACTCCACGCGGCCGTGCACGTCCGGGTCCAGCCGCGACGCGGACTGCACGCAGGACTCCACCCGCCCGCGGGCCCCGCGGACCACGCTGCCCACCAGCTCGGCCTGGTCGGCGCGCGGCGCCTGCTCCGGGGCCAGTCGCCACCGGGAAGGGGGGCCGACCGCCGGTTCCCGGCCGCCGCCCACGTCGACGACGCCCTCCTCGCTGTCGAGGATCCCCGTCGCGAGGTCGCCGTCGCGGCTGGTGTGCGCACGACGAACGCCCTCGTCGGACCGCGAGGCGAGGTCGGATCCCACGCCGGCCACCGCCCGCGCCATTTCCTCCTCGTAGTCGGGCGAGAACAACGTGGCGTCGGCGTGCCCCATGGTCGCGAGGGTACGCGCGAGGTGGTCGCCCGGCCGGGGGCTCGGCGCCCGGCGGGTGGGCAGGGGCCGGGCCGTGCCGGGTCCGGTCTCCGGCGTGGTGTCCACCAGCCGGGGCCCCTGGATCCAAACCCGCGGCGGCAGCGGGTTGCGGATGCCCCGCGCGAGTTCGGTGGCCGCCTCCAAGTGCAGGGCCGGCGGCTCGGCGTAGGCGCGGGTCGCCACCCCGCCGCCCACGCACAGGGGCACCAGGATCACGACCAGCGAGCGGAAGAGCGTGCCCTCGTCGTCGAACGGTCGGGGGCGGAAGCGGCGGTCCATCGGGGCTCCGGGCATGTGCTGATCGACAAGCGTCGCCTCCCGCGGTTCCCGGCCCGGGGGCCGCGGGCGACAAGATACGGTCAAGCGATGAACCAGTCCGACTGGCTGCGCAAACGCTACCGGCAAGGCAAGAAGGCCGGCTGCGCCCCCGAGATCGGCGCCGTGTTCCTGCTCGCTTTCCTGCTCTACTCCGGCATCCACTCGGTGCTGTAGAGCACGGTCGCCTCACCCTCCAGGAGCGGCCCGGCGAGGATCTCGGGTTCCACGAAGTGCTGGTCGCTGCCGTCGGCACGCCAGGTGCCGCCGAGGCCGGGGGCGTCGAGCACCGGCGCGGCGATCACCCACGCCCGGGTGGGGGCGTCGCAGGGATCGGTGAGGCAGCCGCTGTCGGTCACGAGCCACCGGCCGTCGCCGAGTTGGCTGACGTCGCGGGAGAAGCCGAGCGCGAACTTGCCGGGGAAACGCAGGTCGCCCAGGTACTCGGCCTGGCCGTCGCGCTCGCGGATCACCGTCACCGTCCCCTCGCCGGTGGTGCCGCCCCATTGCTCGTGCGCGCCGAGGCTCTGGGCAAAGGCGATCACCTCGTTCCCCTCGCCGTCGCGCAGCCGGGCGACGCCGTGCGGGGTGTTGACGAAGGCCTCGCTGCCCAAGGTGACCGGGGGAAAGGACCAGGCCTCCGCCCAGCGCCCGTCGTGATTCTCCCAGCTCACCACCTTGCCCTTCCCCTCCCCGGCCAACTGGGCCTCGGCCTCGGCGCCGGCCGCGTGGGTGCCCTTGATCGACACCAGGAGCGTTTCCACCCCGTCGCGGACCTCGTAGTGGAGGGCGTTGGGTGACTCGTAAATCGCCCAGTCGGGGTCGGCCCCGTCGACCACCGTGCGCACCCGGCCGCAAGACTGTCCCGCCGGGGAGAACACCTCCAGGAGCCGGGAGTTGCGAGAGTCGGCGATCCACCCCGTCCACCCGTCGTCGGTCTCGTCGACCATGGCCAGGTCGTGCGGCATGTGCAGGTGACAACGCCAGTAGTCGGGCGCGGCCAGCCCCTGGGGGACGGTGCAGGGATCGGCGGGGTCGTAGGGGCACCCGGCGTCGCGGGACCAGCCCGAGAAGTCCAGCGTGGACAGGGTCCACCGTGGCTCGAGCGTGTTGGCGTCGACCGCCGCGTAGGTGCCGATGAGGTCGGTGGCGTCGTCGTCGTCGCCGTCGGAGCTGTCGAGGATCGACCAGGTGAACGCCACCTCGTCGCGGCCGTCCAAGGCCGTGCGGAGGGAAGACTGGAAGAGCAGGCAGTAGGGCTGCTGGTCCTTGCCCTGGCAGCGCGGGTCGAGGGTGTCGAGCGTGAACCGCCCCGACACCTCGCCCGAGGCGTCGGTGGTGAGCCAGGCGTTGCCGCTGAGGTCGCTGGCCAGCAGGCCGCCGCCGAGGTCGAGGGCCGGTGCCGCGCTGTCGACGCCCGGGTCGCAGGCCAAGAGGAGGATCAGCGCGAGCACGCCGGAGCGTACCCGCACCCGCTCAGTACGTCACCGTCAACGAGGCGCGCACCGAGCGCGGCTCCTGCCGGTAGTAGGCCTCGCCGAAGAGCGCGCCCTCGTTCTCGTAGTAGGTCGTGATGCCCGTGAGGTCGAGGATGTTGAACACGTCGATGCCCAACTCCGCGCTGCGGTGTTCGTCGTACTCGATACCCACGGCCGCGCTCACGTCGAAGTAGTGCAGCGGCTCGGTGAACCGGGTGCCGCGCCCCTCGGGGAAGGCCAGGTAGTCGATGTAGTTTTCCACCAGGCCGCGCTTCTGCCAGGCCAGCCCACTCATGAACTCGTACACCACGCCGAAGGTGGTGTCGAAGCGGCCGAAAGTGTGCGTGTAGCTGCCGTTGATCTTGGCCTGGTGCAACGAGTGGTACGGGAGGTAGCCGTAGTAGCCCGCCTCGGCGGTGGCGCTGCCCAGGCCGTAGTAGCCCTGGACCCACTCGCCGTAGCCGTTGTCGAAGTACCAGGCGCGGGTGTCGGCGTCGGCGATGTCGTCGGCCCACACGCCCACCTCGTTGCCGTTGCCGCCGTAGCCGCCGCCGGAGGCGTTCTCGAACTGCCCGGGCATCGTGCCCTTGGACTCTGAGAGCGTGTAGCTGGCGAGCAGTTGCCAGTGTTCGTCGAACTTGCGCTCGGCGGTGAACTCCAGCGCCCAGTAGTCGCGGCGCTTGTTGCTGGGGTTGGTGATCACCCAGTAGTAGTCGTCGTAGTTGATGTCTTCGGGGAGGTCCACCGTCTCGGAGAGCACGCCCTTCACGCCGAGGGCGAACAACGGGAGAATCTCCCGCTTCACGCCGAGGATCAGCTTGTCCATGTGGTACGGGCGGAGGTCCCCGTTGCAGATCTCGGCCAGGGCTTCCTGGTCGCCCCGCGGCTGGGCGTCGAGGCTGGCGTCGGTGCAGAACACCAGCGGCGCGGCGCCCTGCGAGTACACCGGTTGGACCTGCTGGCTGGTCTCGTCGTAGGACCAGTACGTGTAGCCGGCGCTGGTCTTGGTATCGCCCCACTCGGCGAAGGCGCTGCCGTTGACGTCGTAGTAGCGACCGTAGTTCAGTGATACGAGCGTTTTGCTGTCGCGAGTAGCATCCCACGCGACACCGAGCCTGGGCGCGGGCATCCACTGCTCGAGGATGCGGACCCCCTGGCTGGTGTAGAGCTCCTCGTGATCCAGCCGCGCCCCGGCGTTCACCGTGAGGAAGGTCCACGGCTGCCAGTCGTCTTGCAGGTACGTGGAGAACAGCACGCTCCGGTGCTTGAGCGGCCCGACGTACTCGAAGGTCTGCCAGTCGTCGCACTGGAGGTAGTCGGTCTCCGCGTCGCAGGGTCGCCCGCTCGACGAGCTGTAGGCGGCGAGCAAGCCGTCGCCGGGGCCGGTGTAGTCCAGCTCCCGCTCCTCAGACAGCTCCCAGGCCTCGATGCCGGCCTTGATCCGGTGGTCCCCCACTGCGTCGTCGACGAGGTGGGTGAAGCTGTAGGTGACCCCCGCCCGCGACCGGGTGTTGTAGTCGAAAGCACCGGCGTTGCCGGTGACCGCGCCGGTGTCGTAGTCGATCAACATCGGCGTGCTGTCGTCGCCCGACATGGGGACGGCGTTGAGGTGCGACATGCTGAACAGGCCCTTCACCTCCATCTCGGTCGCGGCGCTGGCCAGCCACACCGCCTGCACCATGTTGCCGATGTCGTCGCTGGTGTAGAGCTCCTGGGCCTCCGCCGCGAGTCGTGAGTCGACGATGCTGTTCTCGACCCGGGTGACCTGGCCGTTGAACTGGTACCGGAGCTTGAGCTCGGGCGAGGCGAACCAGGTGAGCTTGGCAAAGCCGCCGCCGTCGTAGCCGACGTACGGCGCCTCGGGGTCCGCCCCCGCGTACTCGTAGGTGTCGGTGCCGAGGTCCAGACTGGTGAAATACCAGAGTTTTTCCTTCTTGACGGGCCCGCCCGCCGTCAGCGACAGGGCGTGGGACAGGAAGTTGTCCTTCTCTTCCATCTCACCCAGCAGCTCGTACTTCCCGCTGGTGGCCGCCGTCCCGAGGAAGTAGCCGGCGCTGCCATGGTGCTCGTCGCCGCCGTCCTTGGTGACGACGTTGACCACCATGCCGGTGGCCTGCCCGAACTCGGCAGGGGCGCCGTCGGTGTACACCTGGACTTCTTCGATGGCATCGTAGTTGACGTTGGTGCCGAAGGTCTTGGTGGCCGGGTCACGGGTGCTGATGCCGTCGACCAGGAAGTTGTTGCCGTACTGCCCCTCGCCGCGCACCGAGGGGTTGCCGTCACCCGAGCCGCCACCCGAGGTGTCGACCCGGCCCGACACGCCGGGCACCATGTTGACGACGTCCTGGTAGCTGCGCCCCACCGGCAACTTGTCGAGGGCGTCCTTGGTGAGTTGCGTGCTCACCGCCGAACGAGTCGCGTCGATCACCGGGAGTTCTTCCTCGATGATCATCTCCTCGGTGCCCACCTTCAGGGAGAGCGGCACAAAACTCGCCTCGTCGAGGCGGACGGTGACATTGCGGCGGACGGGGGCGAACCCGGTTTTCACCGCGCGGAGTTCATGCCTGCCGACCGGGACGTTGATGAAGCGGAAGTTGCCGTCGTCGTCGGACTCCACGATCATCTCGCCCGCGATGCCCGATCCAGACAGGATCACCGCCACGCGCGGGATGGCGAGGTCCATGTCGTCGGTGACGGTGCCGCGCACGGTGCCCGACTCGGCCGCCTCCACGTAGGGAACGACCAGCGAGAGGAGAAGGATCACGGGGCCTCCGCGGCGTAGGTGAGCGTGTACTCGGTGCAGCTATAGGCGGTGTCGGCGGAGTCTCGGGCGGGGCAGGCCCCGCCGGAAATCACGTCGCCCGCGCTGTTGACCAGCGACACGAGGTAGGTGCCCGCCGCCAGCGCCGGCGCGACGAAGCTCACCTTTCCCGTACCGCACTCGCTGGTGGTCCCGACGTCGGCCGTGACCGGTGTCCCGGTGCTGTCGGTGAGCCGGACCAGCAGGGCCGTGGCGTCGAGGCCGCAGCCGACGATGGTCACGGCGGTGCCGGCCACCACGTTCTCTGGCCCCAGGGTGTCGATGGTGCCGGCCGCGGGGCACTCCACGTAGTAGAAGCCAGCCGTGCCGCTGAGCTTGCTCTCCACCCCGGCCGAGGTCACCACCACGTCGGCGTAGCCGTGGCTCCCGGCGGGGAGCGTGCCCGAAAACGCGAAGCCCTTGTCGATCGCGCGGGTCGGCAGCGTGATGTTGCCGACGGGGTTTCCACCGACGGTGGCCGAGAGGTCGTCGGAGAAACCGTGACCGCCGAAGGCGATGGCGGTGCAGCCGTCGGTCCACCCGTAGATGGGGTCGATCGACACGACCGCGTAGCCGGCGTCGTTGCAGCCGGACAGCACGGCCCAGAGGAGGAGCGTCAAGGAAGGCCTCGGGGGAAGCCTGCCTCAGGTAACCGGCCCGGCGCAGGGCGGTCAGAACGAGAGAGGGCGCGTCGTCACTGCGGGCATCGAAGGGGCCTGCCGAGGCTGCACCGTGGCGTCACCGTACGAGTGCTCAGCAGCATCGTCCGCTGGGGGATCGCCCGACGCGGCGTCGTCACGGACCACGCCCGGCGTGCTGTCGATCGCGGGGGCGTCGGCCATCTCCTCGTCGACCTCGACCGGCTCCATGTCCGCGAGGAAGGCCGGTACCTCGTCGGCGAGGGGCACTTCGACCACCGGGGTCTCGACCGCCGGCTCCACGGTCGCCACGGCCGCGGGCGCCACCGCGGCAAGAACGCGGGGTGTCGAGTCCGGGCTGCGCACGAAGGCCAGCACCCGGTGGCAAGGGGCGATGAGGATCACGCCGGTGAGGGGCCCCTCGGCGACGCTCACCTGGCAGTCACCCCCGAGTTCGTAGCGGGCAAGGTCCCCCTCGATCACCGCGCCGGTGTCGAGCGTGATCGTGTCGGCGAGGGCCAGCGAGGCGAGGAGGGCGAGCATGGGGTCTCCGTGTTGCCGGTGTAGACACCGGGGCCGCGCGGGTGCGTGACCGCTACGCCCGGCCCACCACCAGCCACCGCCCCCACCCCACCGCCGCCGCGACCCCGATCACGCTGACGATGCCGACGTCGAAGCGCACCAGCGCCACCAGCGCGAGCAGGGACACGACCAGCGCGGCACCATCGAGCGTCCCGCCGGGCCAGAGCGCGTGCTCGCCCAGCCGGATCCCCAGGTGGACGATGACGCCCACCACCGCCGCCGACACCGCCGCCAGCGGCCCCGCCAGCTTCGGCACCTGCCGCGCCTTCTCCACCAGTGGCGCACCCGCCAGGATGAAAACGAACGAGGGCAAGAAAGTGTAGAGGGTGGCCACCAGGGCGCCCAACACGCCCCCCCCGAGGAAACCCACGAAGGTGACCACCATGATCAACGGTCCCGGCGTGGTCACCCCCAGCCCGCGCCCCAGCAACACCAGCGCCCGCCCCCCCCCGCCCCCGGCCCCCCCCCCCGGGGGGGGGCCCCCCCCGGGGCCCCCCCCCCCCGCCCCCACCCGGGGGGGCGCGCCCGGCAGGACGCGGGTTAACGTCATCATGATCACGTTCGCGGATTTTGAGAAAGTAGAAATGCAGGTGGGG
>CAYHRZ010000086.1:0-13488 GCA_964359125.1 uncultured Klebsiella sp.
GCGCCCCGCCCGGCCGACTGGCTGGCCACAACGGGGAGGCTCGACCGCGAGCCCGCCACCTGTGGCCCCGAGCCGGGGTCTTGTGGCCACGAGCCCGGGACTTGTGGCCACGAGCCCGAGAGCAGTGGCCGCAGTGAGCGTCTTCCCGGCGTTCGCCCGTGGCGAGTATTCATCGACGACCACAGCGGCGCCCCGCCCGGCCGACTGGCTGGCCACAACGGGGAGGCTCGACCGCGAGCCCGGGACTTGTGGCCACGAGCCCGAGAGCGGCGGCCGCTTGCCCCGCCGCCGGCCGGCGATTAGCTCCGGCGGCGCGGGCCGTTAGCTCAGCTGGTAGAGCACCGGACTTTTAATCCGTGGGTCGCCGGTTCAAGTCCGGCACGGCCCACCACCCCAGCACTCCCCGGGTTCAACCCGGTCTTTGATCCCATCGTCTAGTGGTTAGGACAGCGGGTTTTCATCTCGCCAACAGGGGTTCAATTCCCCTTGGGATCACCATCATAAATAGTGACGCTTCTAGCGTCGATGTCGGCGGATTACTTTTTTCCATGGCCGCTCATTTCAGCCCCAATGGGCAGCCCGCTGTCCTACCGGTGTCCTAGAGTTCCGCCGGGCCGGGGGGGGCCGCACCGGGTGCCCGCGACGTGAAGGCGGTCGTGACCGCGAGGACACAGCCCGATGAAGCGCAACCTAGACCCCGAGGCCCTCGCCCACGTGGAGGCCGCGTACCGCAAGTACGAAGCCGAGGTCGAGGCCGCGCCGTTGGCGCCGGCCAGCAAGAAGACCTACCTGCTGCACGCGGGCAACTTCGTGCGGTGGCTGCGGGGGGAGTTTGAGCCGGGGGCTACCCGGAAATGACGTCGTACTTCGGGCTCTATTGCGCGCCGCGTGGCTGGAAGCACCAGCTGGTGTGGCAGGTGAGCGAGACCAGGTACGCGAGGAGCAAGCTCGGGGCCTGCGGCGTCACCGAGTACCCGATGACCGAGGCGACTCTCGAAGCGCAGATCGCGGTGGAGGCCCGGGGCGAGGAGTACTCGCTGGTGCCCCACCAACTAGGCCCGGCACGGCGACACCCCCGGATCAACCGGGGCGAGTGCGTGCTGCTCGATGACAGGGAGGCCGTTGCACTCCAGCATGGTACGGTCGCGACTTCTATTCTCATTGACCGCTTGCGGCGGGTGTTCGACCACGTGGAGCCCGATCCCAAGAACGGGCGGGTGTGGGGCCACGTGATCCGCGAGTTGCTCATCCTCGCGGCCACCGAGTTCGAGACCGCCGCCGCCTCGGTGTTGCGCGCGAACGGTGTACCCGAGAGGCGTTTCTCCACCATCGACTACGTGCGCCTCCTCGATCCCATGCACCTCGATGGACGCGGAGCGAGGCTGGCGCTCTACCCGGCCTGGCCACTGGTGCGGCCCTTCGAGGGGTGGTCGGCGGAGAACCCCACGGCGTCTCTCAGGTGGTACGACGCCTACAACCGGGTGAAGCACGACCGGGAGCGCAACTTCCATCTCGCGACGCTGGAGGCGGCGATTCACGCGACGGTCGCCGCAGTGCTCATGCTGGTAGCCCAGTTTGGTCGCGGGAAATGCGAGCCGATCCTGAACGAGATCGAGCCAGAGCTGGGGCGCCCCTTTGCCGCGCACGAGCACTACTACCCTCACGGCGATCCCAACGTGTGGGAGTTGGTGCCGGCCTTCGCCCCGGAGGCGGGTTGAGGCGCGCCTCGCGCGGGCACTCTGGTCCTGCGGGGTCTTCACTGGCCTCATCTCCGTGCACTGCCTCTCCGCCCTGCCGACGGTGCGGATCGAGACCCGAGCGGCCCGACGCAGTCGCGAGCAGGTGCGGGACAAGGCGGGCGGGGCTGCGACTAGGCCCCTTCTTGCTTGGGAAGCCGAACGCGACGCCTTCTTAGCTGGATGTGAGAAAACCCGGCGTTGGTCGGTGAGCCAGCGCCGGGGAGCCCGCGGGCGGGGGGGCGGACGTCGGGGCGGACGCCCGTGACGTCGCCCGCGTGTAGACACGCTTCCGCGGGGGGGCGGGGCGGCGAGGCAGGCGCCTGCTGCCCGCCCTGCCCCCCTGTGGCCGCGCGATCTATATCTCAAAAGTTACTATACTTTTGGGATATACTCCGCCGATGCCTCCCCGAATGCTGACCCGTCGAACGGGCGAACCCCGCACTGCCGTCGTGGGAGAGGACGGGGAGTTCGCGCCAAGCGAAGTCGCCCGACTCTTCGGGCACGAGGAGCTGGACTATCGCCAGTTCGGCGCCCTGCTCAGGCTTGTGCGGCCGGTGGACCCCGAGCGCCGCCGTGGACGTCCGGCGCGGCTTACCTTCCGGGAACTCGGGGCGTTGCGTACAGCCTTCAACCTCGCCGGCGGGGTAGATGCGCTCCGCGAGGGGCGAAACCTGAGAGTGGCTCAGGTGGCGCGCGCGTGCTCCCGGTTGCGGGAGGTCTACGGCGTCGCCGATCCCCTGAGTGATATCCGCCTTGAGCGGGACGGCTCGCGCATCCTCGCGGTTCTGGAGGGAGTGAGGTTCGAAGTCGCGTCAGGACAAGTCGTCCTTGAATTGCGCGAGCAGGCGGCAGGGGCATTGGTCGAGGTTCCTACGGCCCGGAAGGTCCTGCGCTCCCGCACGAGCGCTCAGGCGGCGGGGCGCTCGACCAGGTTCCCCCGACGCCGCGTCCGCATGGAGCCCTGATGTTCGACAAGGCCACCCTCCTCCGGCACGGTGCGACTCGGTCTGACCTCCGCCACCTCGAGCACCGGCGACTCGGCGGCGAGACGGGTGGAGCTGGGTATCGCTACCAGGGGCACTTCGCCGCCGTGGCGATGCTAAGAGCGGCGGCCGAGTACACCGATTCCGGCCAAGACGCAGAGATCACCCAAGAGGTGCTGTGCTGGGTCGATGATGTTCTCGTGCGTACCGGCGTGGCAAAGTTCTACCAGCTCAAGATCAGCCCGCTGGAGTCCTGGGGCCGTGCGCGCAGGAAGCTGGCGAAGGAGTTTGAGCGTCAACATCGACTCTGCCGCTCGGCGAACGTGACGCACAGCCTCCACCTCGTCACCCCCCACAAGAACCGCGTCGCCCACTTCAACGCGAAGGCTCCCGCCTCCTTTCGGACGGTCTTCAGCGCCGAACACTTTCCCCTCCAGCGCCTCCGACCTCAATACTGGGCTGCGGGCGGCGCCGCGAACACCGCCGTCCGACGGCTATGCGCGGTCGATGCCGACAGCGCTGCCGAGCGCGACGAGGTGGCGGCGAGACTGATCAGCATTTGGGAGGACTGCGGCACGCCGAGCGATCCCCAGCTCGTGTCTGCGGTCCTCACCAAGGCCTGGGCCGATCCCGAAGTCCCCATCCGACGGCCGAATGCACCCACGCCGCCTCGCTGGTCGGCTGTGACGGCGGCGGCGAGCAGGGTGCCCGGGCTCGCGCTATTGCTTCGGGACGGGTTCGTCTGCTGGGAATTCCGCCGACCCGGCGGAGCCAAGGAGAGCGGCCGAATCGGTGCGAGCGACAGCGACGCCGTCGCAAGGGTGATCGCGCGCGTACTAGCCCGCCCACCATCAGACTTCGACGACTTCTGGAGGGAGCTATGAGCCGAACCTACAGCGCCATCGCCACCGAGTCGGTGCGGACGCGCCTCGACGAACTCCTCGCCCGGGCGGAGGCGGGCGACCACGAGGGATACCGGGCGGTGATGACAGAGCTGGGCCGCGACCTCGGCCGCGCCCTCGCCGCGCAGCTGCCAGCCCGGGAGAGGCTCCTGGTCGTGTGCACTGTCGAGGATGCCGACTTCCTCACCCGTGGACTCATCGAGGCGGTGGCGCCCCAGGTCGCACCGGCGGACATCGTTCTGGCCTGCTTCTGGAATGGACGGCGCAAGCTCGGTTCGCGGCGCCCTATCGACGTCGCACCCATCATCAGCCGCTACCTCGAGCCGCTCGGGGCGATGCAGATCGGCACCGTCGTGGTGACCAAGTCCATCATCCGCGGGGGCTGCGTCGTGCGAACGAACCTGTCGGAGATCCTGGACGTCGTGCAGCCGCGCCGGATCGTCGTGGCTGCTCCTGTCATGCTCAAGGGAGCGCGGGAGGGACTTAGCGCGGAGTTCCCGCGTCACGTCAGCAAGAAGTTCGAGTACCTATATCTAGCCGAAGATACCGTGCGCGAGAACGACGAAGTGCGGCCCGGCGTCGGCGGCAGTGTGTACCAACTTCTGGGCCTGGGGGACCAGAACTCGAAGAACCGCCACCGCCCCAAGATCATCGCGGAGCGAAACCAGCAGGCGGCCAGCCCGGCAGGGTAGAGCAGTCTAAACACAAGGTGGTTCTACGAGCCTTCTGCGACGGGCTTCTACGCCGCGCCTACGCGGGGGTCGAAGGGGGGACTGCTGCGCCAGCATCCCCGCCTCGGCGAGCCGGCGGCGCAGGGTGTCCTTCTGGATCCCGTCGCCTCGGCGACGGCGTGCCAACCCCAACCCTGGCCGAGGAGGCCACGCGGGGCGAGGAGGGCCGTGTCGCCCGTGATCGGCCGGGGCGGCCCACTGTGCCTCCCGGCCGCCCGCGCGGGGCGCGTGGGGAGCATGTTGATCGCGGGAACCAGCTCAACGCGCCCAGCTGTCAGCCCGGCCAGCGGTGGCCGCCATGCGGTTCCGCAGTCCCGGCGTCCCGGCGTCGGGTCGCCGCGGTTGCAGGCCCCACGACCCGGCCTCGACGCTATCTCAACGTCCCTCCATCCAGTCCCCCGTGGCGATCACCCGCCTCTCGCCGCGCCACCCGTCGCCGAGGAAGTAGCCGAGCACCTCGGTACGGTCGTGCAACTCTACGGCCGCCCGGGCGTACAGGCCGTGTGCCACGCCCTCCAGGAGGTCGAGACGGGCCAAGGTGGCGGCGCTCACGGCGTACAACTCGACGGCGACAGCGGTCTGGCCGCCCTCCACGAGGCCGGGGAAGCCCACCCCGAGGTCGAGGAGCGTGTACCGCGCGGCCGTCCTGGCGGGCCCCAGGAAGCGCGCCCCGCCGAGGACGGCGTGGTTGTGGCCGCCTCGCCGCAGGGTGCCGTAGACGGCCACCACGAGGCGGCCAGCGGCAGCGACGGTCACCACGCCTCCAGCGGCTGCCCGACGAGGAGCGCCTCGGCGGCGTCGAGCAGGGCGAGCAGGGTCACCCGCTCGGAGGCGACGGGATCTGCGGCGAGCGCGCGGTCGATGCCATCGCCGAGCGAGGCGAAGAACACGTACTTGTTGCCCGCGTGGCCCCAGGCGCCGAGCAGCGGCTGGAGGAGCGCGATCAGCCAGCCCACGGGGAAGGCGTGGGGGGTCACGACGTACCGGGGCGGGTACCGGAAATCCCACTCCTTCGACACCGGCGGTGGCGGCGGCGCGCGGGTGACGAAGGCGATGCCCGCGCCACCCCAGCCCTGGTCGTAGCCGTCGTCGGCCACGGCAACCTCGGGGGCGGGCGTAGCCGGCCGGGTGAGCACGAGGCGGCGTAGCCGCGCCAAGCCCAGGCGCACCTCGTCCCCCCTTCCCGGCCTCGCCGCGGCGCGCCGCCGCGCCCCGTGCCGCCACCCGCCGCCGCCGGGAGGGGTCTCCACCCAGCCGGCCTCGGCCAGCGCCCGCGCGGCCTCCGCGGCAGCCGCCCACGGGCTGTCCATCGAGGCGAAGGCCGTCACCGCGAGCCCCTCGCCGCCCGGCACGTCCACGGCCGCGTAGACCCGCCCGCGGTGCGTCCTCGTCTCCGCCCAGATCCCCCGCTCCCCGATGTCGCTCCTGGCCTGCCACGCGGGCCACCGCGCCGCCATCGCGAGCACACACCGGGAGAGGGCCTCGGCTCTGGTGGCGCCGTCCCCGAACACCGGCGTGCCCGACGGCCCCGATCCCCAGGCCCAGGCGCCATCGGCCGACTCCTCGACCACCACGTCGCTGCCGGGGAAGCGCCCGAAGCACGCCTTCATCATCGGGCGGATCAGGCAGTCGTCGGTGCTCCACGGGTACCCGGGCGGCTCGCCGAGGGCCCGGCTCACCGCCTCGTCGAGCGCGGGGCCCACGCGCAGCGACCGCCGGCGCGGCTCCCAGAGGCCAGCCTGCGGCGACCGCACCCCTCGGGCCGCGCCCGCGCCCACGAGGGGGGTCTCGGGCACTCGCCAGCGGCCCCCGTCGAAGTCCCCGCCGAGGCCGGCGCCGACCAGCAGGTGCGCCGCGAGGCGGCCCAGGGGGCCCGGCGCGCGGAGCGCCGCGTAGTCGCTGGCCACTGGGGAGAGGCCGGGCGGCTCCTCGACCACGAAGCGCCCCCACTCGCGGTCGGTGTCGGGCACCCACGTCGCCGCGAGCCCCGCGCGTCGGAGGAACCTCGCGACGGGGGCGAAGGCCCGCTCGGCGAGGGCCGCGTCGATGGCGTCGATCATCGCCGCGGCCTGGCCGGGCCCCTCGCCGGAGCCGAGCGCCACCGTCACGCCCGGCGCGTCGGCGAGGCGGACCATGCAGGTGGCGAGGGCCGCGCCGCCGTCGTCGAGGCGGGCGCCACGCTCGATCACCGTCACGCCGCGCGCGGCGGCCACTGTCTCCAGCACTGGGAGGTCTAGGAAATCGACCTCGACACCAACGAAATCAGAAACCCGGCGGTGCGCCGGGCCCAGGAGGGGCGCGTTCATGTTCACTCCGGCGGCAGACCGCGCCTGGCTGGGGCGATGCTGCGCGCCACAGTTACGCGGGGGGCGGGGGCGACATTCGGAGGCGCGGCGGAAGGTAGCGCCTCAATTTGACTCCGGACCCCGACCGGTGGTCCAGACCACACCCGGGCTGCGGCCCCTATAAACCGAGTCCCTCGGTGCACGGGGTCGTGTGTGTCGCTGCCATGGCCACGTTCATGGACTCACCGGCGCGGAGGATGGTCAGTTGTCGCAGGCGACCATCGGGCGAGACGAGGTCGATCACCTTGCTGGTAACGTCGCCAAGCAGGGGGCTGTAGCTAACCGTGGCGTCCCTGGGCGTGGATGTCCATCCTGCGCTGAGGAGCGGCCCGGCAAGGGCGTGTCCCCACGCAACAAGCGTGTCGCTGGTCGGCGCGTCGTCCGACACCCACGCGACGGTCTGCACCCTCCCGTTGCAAGGGACAACAGTGACGCTCCCGCCGATGCCGGCCAGTGACATCGGTTTCACGCACCCGTCCGCTTCGCACACGAAGCCGGTCGCGAGGAACGGCTCGCCCAGCGTGAGGCTCGCCAGCGTGTCCGCCGGCCGCGCGCGCGAAGGGGTCGCGGCGACAGCGGCGCACACGAGCAAGAATGGGCTGATCACCATGTCGGACCCGGGGTGTAGAAGTCGTGGCGATGCTACCACGACAACAATGAACACTTCAACAACGGTTTCCTCTATGGCGCGGGCTGGCCACCGTGGGGTGCGATCCCTGGGCTGGAGTCAACGATGCCCCGCCGCCGCGACGACGCCCTCGCCCACGCGATTGGACACCGCGTCCGCGCCGCCCGGATCGGGGCGGCGTTGAGCCAGGAAGCCCTCGCCGTCCGGCTCGGCATTGGCACCAACGTCGTGTCGAACATGGAGCGCGGGCGGCACACTTTCAGGGTGGCGGCGCAGGCTGCCGTGGCCGCGGTGACGGGGACAACGCTCGTCAACCCGGTACACGTCGGCGCCGTGGTCACACGCGACACCGCGCAGGACCTCGACGACGCCGGGGACCTGAAGGAAGTCTACGACCGGTTCGGCAAGCGGGAACGGGCGTTGTGGGTAGGCATTGGGCGGCTCGTCATGCGCGTGGGACACGTAGTGCTTCGCGGGGAGTCGGCGGGCGACGAGCGAGGACCCTACTTCTTGTTCCACCCCGGCCTGATGCCGCGAGCGGCGCGGTCCGCGGTCTCCTCGGCTTCTAGCCGCTGCATGCGCTCGACCGGGTCGTCCAGCCGCCGCAGGCGACCGGCAACGGGGGAGCGCCCCACGGCGCGTCGCCACACACACTGGTCCGCAGGCGGCATCAGCGCGCGACGTATTCCAAGGTCCACGGCGCGCCGTCGGTGACGACCGCGCAGCCGCCGCCCTGGCCGCTCGACAAGGCCGATCCATTGACGGCGAGGCACGCGGTCGCGCCACCGTCACCGTCCAAGACCGAGGGGAGTTCAACCGGCGAGTCGTCACCGGCCTGCGCGTAGAAGTAGAGACCCGCCGAGTTCACGGGGTCGCAGGTCCAACTACACACGGCGCCACGCCCGGTGAGCGGGCCGCAGGAGTAGGCGCTCTCGCCCGCGTCAACGTAGGTCGTGGTGCCCTCGAACCCGCTGTGGAGGTCGCCCCAGGGCGCCGCGCATGGCTCCGCGGCAGTGTCCACGGTGCTCCCGGTGTCGCCCGAGTCGGCGGCGGTGTCGAGGGTGCCCGTCTCCGCCGTGTCGGCCCGTCCCTCGGCGCCGCCGGTGTCGGGGTCGTTGCCGAGTTCGACGGAGGCCGAGCGGCACGCGACGAGGAGAGCGGCAGCGGCGACCACCCGGGCGCCCCGGGTGCGAGCCCCGCGCCGCTTCTGGTGGTTCACGGGGGTGCTCACGGGTTCCTCCGCCAGTTGGGCACCGGGCCCTTGAGCACCACGTCGAAGCCCGGCTCCGCTGGCTTGTGCACCGCGTTGGCCAGGGGCCGGTGGTGACGGATCAGAGCCTCCTCCGCGGCACCGTGGTCGCGGTGGTCGAGGCGGGCGTACCAGAAGAAGGTGGGCTTGTCGTTGAGGTGTCGCGCGAGGGTCTCCGACCGCGACGCGGGCGAGAGGTGCTTGCGCAGCCGCGCCGCGATGTCGCTGGCCATTCCCACGTAGATGGGCGTGCAGCCGACGATGAGCATGCCGCGTTCCTCGCGGCCGATGCCGTAGACGCCCGGGCCGCGGATCGAGCACTCGGCGTTGACCGTGCCCTCGCGCACCGCCAGCGCAGTCTCGTGCTCGTCGAGCGCCGGCTTGGTGAACGCAATCGGGCCCACCCACGCGAGGGGGATCGTGCGCGTACCTCGGCTCATGGGGCGACTCCTCGCCCCAGCATACCCCCATGGGCCCATATTGTGAACCCATGGGGCCCTTCCCGCGCGCGGGCGCCTTGCCCATGCTGGCGGCCGCGGCGACGCGCCCACCATGCACCCCATCGTCCCCAAGCTCGGCGCCCGTGTCCGCTACCTGCGCGAGTCCGCCGGGCTGACCCAGGCCCACCTCGCCGAGGCGTGTGGCGTGGCCGTGCAGACCATCAGCCGCGTCGAGCGCGGCGTGAAAGCGCCGTCGTTGGACGTGGTGGCGGCGTTGGCCAGCGCGCTCGGGGTGCCCCCGGCCGCGCTCTTCGCGTTCGACGGCGTCGTGGTGGACGACGACAAGGGCACGGCGGCCGTCATCGGCTCCCTGCCCACCGAAGCGGTCGCCCTGCGGCGGCGAGTGGAGAGGGCGGTGCGTGTGCTGGCGGGGGAGGAATAGACGAGTCCGCGAAGTTGCGACGGGCCACGCGGTCGAAGGGAGGGCCACGCACAATGACCCACAGACTCGGGTGGGCAGAGAGTAATGGACCGACCTGAGATTCTAACTCTTGCGGGAAAACAGGCCGGCTACTCCAACGGCTCCCTCACCGTGCTAGCGCGCCTGGAACGTCGGCATCAGCGGGTCAACCGAACGAGATCTCGTCGCAGCACGTGCGGTGAGAGGCCCTCCTGGACATCCCCACCAGTTACGATGCGCCAAACGCCTGCGGAGGATCTGGTGCCAGATTTCATCCCCGGCCAACGCCGGACGTTCTATTCCCCGTACCCGCTCAATCGCCGAACCAGATTCGAGTCGTCGGTGTTGAAGGAACTGCGCGCGCTGGCTTGCGCCGCCTGGCAGCTTCTGCTCACCGTGGCGATGCTCGTTGGCATCGTCGCGCTCGCGATGTTCGTGACGTCGTCGAGATTCATCATGCTCGCCGCTTGCGCCGCCACATTGATAGGAATTCCCGCCTATTTGGTGGTGAAATTTTCCAAGGGGGACCCTGAACTCACCAGGTGGCGGCTGGTCAAACTGGTCGCATGGTGCGTCGCGCTGTCACTGCTTGGGTTGACGCTGCCGTACGCGTGCATCTTCGCACTGTTGTGGACCTTATCCCTCGTGTGGGGGCTAGCCGAGTCCGCTGGATTGACGCAGTACTCGGCGCACGCCGTCGTCGTCCTCCTGGTCGTGGGCGCGGGCGTTGCCATTGCTAACGAACTTAAGAAATCTGCCTTTCTCACCGAGATTTGGCGACGGTTCACCGTCTACGACCTCCCCGTAAACAAGCAAGGCGAACATCCGTCGCAGTCATCCCCCGGGCTTGCGAGACGCCCGGCTCACGGCGAGTCCGACCCGGAGACCGGAGCGCGCCCCGGACGGGCCACGCCGAGCGGGGCGGCGCCGCTGTGGTTCGATGACCGCTCTCGGCAGTGGACGCTATGTGGGCGCCCGGTGCCCCCCGGGGCACTTCTGGACCTGCGAGTCGATGGGGAGCGTCTCACTTGCCACCGCTGCTGCGGCGCGGGGACGATCCGGATCCACGAGGCGCGATGGATTTGTACGACGTGCGCGGGCCGGGCCTATATCTTCACCGCGCCGTGGCTGGCCGTTCGGGTGGAGTACCGCGATCCAGACGACTCCGGCGCACCGCCGATACCGGTACTCTGGCTCGCAAACATGCCGTTTCAGTGGCTTCCCGCCGCGCCGCCGAGCGGCGCGACCGCGCCGCCGGGGCTGTGGTGGCCAGAGCGCGGCCTGTGCCGATGGCCCGGGAGCGCTCCATGATGCCGCTCGCTGGCACTGCGATGGCTCGCCGCGAGGACCGGCGCCAAGCCACCGCTACCGACTTGCGCCGGACGGTCGCGCGGGGGCCGTCCAGTGCCACCTGATCTAGCGAACCGTCAACCCCGGGGCCCGCCACACGCGCCCCGTGGGGGTGTCGAGGGCCAAGGCCAGCCCCAGGGCCGTCAAAGAGGCCAGGATGGCCTCCACGTCGCTGCGACGGGCCCCCTTAAAGGCGCTGGCAACCGCTTCGAGGCCAACCGCCCCGGGGGCCGCGTCAACGATTCCACGGACGGCGGCGATGCGATCCGAGAGCGTCGCCGGCCACTTCGCGACGGTGGCCACGGCCTCAGTGGCCCGAGGCACCCCGAGCCCCGGGATGGCCAGCACCTCGGCTTCCGGCCCACCCGCCAGCGGGCGCTGGTACTCGGGCCGCAACCAGCGCACGAGGCCCCGCCTCTCCTCGGCGGCCCGCTCGGCGTTGAGCGCGACGAGGCGCTCCAGGATGCCCTCGTCGTCGATGTCGTGTGGCCAGCCGTAGGCGTCGAGCACCGCGAGGTCGAGCGCGTCGTGGATCTCGCGGAGGACGCTCACGAGGCCCTGCTCGTGGACGACCATTTCCTTAGGCGTGAGGGATTCGCCGCTGCGGAGCTTCTCAAGCACGTTGTAGACGCCCGTCAGGGTCAGGTCCGGGTGCGCCGCTTGCCGGGACTTGCGGTGGGCGTCGAGGCGCTTGGCGAGATCGCCAATTCGAGTAGCCTGCAGGTCATTCACGTTGGGGAAAGGGAACTTGTCGAAACAAGCAGCCTTACGGTAGCGAGGGCGATCCTCCAGAGTAGCGCCTGCCGCAACCGACCAAACAACATGAATTCGCGACGAGAGCACGCCGAGGTGGTGAGCGCACGCCAGCGCGAACACCACCAGTCCATCATCCGCTAGGTACTCGGCAGGAAGAGGGACGAAGAACCTGTGCTTTGCTGTGCTTACGGTGACGAGGAAGTTGCTGCACTCCTTCACTGCGCGCCGCAACTCGGGGCGGGGTTCACCAAAGACCCACCAGTTACTCCGGTAGCTAGCCCGATTGTTCGCGAGGCGCTCGGGGCGAACGTGGTCGTACAGATGTTGGTAGTGGCCCGGAAACCGGTCTCGTAGTTGCGTTTCGGTCAAACCGTAGAAGTCAAGGACGGCGAGACGGCGCGGAGGGTTCGTCAGGTCACGACCGCCGACGTATGGCCGCACATGCGCTCCCGGCTCCTCGCGCGCCGAGGCGGCAAGTCGGATCGCCTTGTCCCAGGAGACGAGGAAGTCGGCCCCGTAGATGCCCACTCCTACAGAGCACAGACCGTGATTCGACCGAAGCGGCACCGCATCCACCAAGCTGCCAGCGCCGCGGAGGTCGGAGAATATCCGGGGTACATTGCGCTGTTCCAGGCGAAAATCAGGCATCCCGTCGGAAGACTCCCGCTCACCGGAGACTCGGCCGAGCTGAGGCGCCACGTCCGGAGCATTACGCGTCGCGACTGTCATGGAGATTCGAACGCGAGCGCCGTCCTGAACCCATGGGTGATCGGGAATCGCCCAGACGATGACCAGACCGTCTACTGCCGCGACGATGTGGGAATCGAGAACGGGGCGACTGTGAACCTGAGTGATCGAGTTGGTCGTTATCAGCCCGAAGCGCCCAGCTCCACCAGCGCGACACTGTGTTGCTGCCTTGTGCCACCAGTACATGACGAGATCCACTGTGCTCACGACGTCCGGGTACGCTGCACGGAGCGCCTCGGAATAGCCATCCCCCAGCGCCGCGCGCATGCGCTTGTTTCCGATAAATGGTGGATTTCCAACTACAAAATCCACGGTGGGCCAGACGGCAGATCGCGCATCGACGTATCGCTGCAGAACGACGCCCTTGGACTCGTCGGGCACCTGCTTGCCCGTCACGGGGTGGATCTTCGTCGTCACCCCGTCCCACCGCGTCACCGGCTGGCCCTTGTCGTCGAGCACGGGCTCGGTGCTGTCCCACGTGAGGATCGCGTCGCGACACTCTATGTTGCCGTAGCTCTCCAGCACGGGCTCGCGCGCTGCGGCCTTGCCCGTCATCCGGGCGTTCCACGAGAGGAAGCCCAGCCAGAGCACCAGCTCCGCGATCTCCCGCGCCCATGGCTTGACCTCGATGCCGAGGAACTGCGCGGGGGACACCCGGGCACCGAGCGCCGACTGCGTGTCACCGAGGTCGGCCAGCAACGCCAGCACCTCCGACTCCAGCCGCTTGAAGGTGTCGAGCGCCACGTACAGGAAGTTCCCCGTGCCGCACGCCGGGTCGAGCACACGGAGGGTGCAGAGCTTGCGGTGGAACTCGCCCGCCACCTCGCGGGCGCCTGCCACGTCGCCGTCGCCCACGAGTTGCCGGGCCTCGACCCGGACGAGATCCCACTCGGCCCGCAACGGGGCCTCGATGGTGGGCTTCACGAGCCGCTCGACGTAGGCCCTGGGCGTGTAGTGGGCGCCGAGCGCGTGCCGCTCGCGCTTGGTCAACGCGCGTTCGAGCAACGTGCCGAAGATCGCCGGCTCAACGTCGGCCCACGAGCACTCGGCGGCGGCGAGGAGCACACGGAGCTGGGCCTCGTCGAGGGCCATGGCACGGGGGTCGGCGAACAGGCCACAGTTGAAGCGCAAGACGCGGCCCGCGCCGAATGCGCCGCG
>CAYHRZ010000087.1:0-6128 GCA_964359125.1 uncultured Klebsiella sp.
CGTGTTCGCCGAGCGCGCTCTGGATGCGCGCCCGCAGCAGGCGCTCCTCGTCGTCGCCGGGTGGCTCGCGCCCGAGCGCCGCGAGCGCCGAGGCTGGGTTGCGGAAAGCCAGCAGTTCCGCCGCCCGGAGGTAGGCGAGGCGGTGGGCGTCGACCCCCGCGGGCTGGGCGATCACCCGGTCCACGGCGTCGAGCCTCGCGTGGTTCCCGTCGAACTCCGACCACAACACCACCTGCGCCCGGGCCAGTTCGGCACGCTCCGCAGCGTCGTCGGCGTAGGACTGGATCCGCGCCTCGCTCGCCACCAGGGCGGCGTAGTCTTCTGCGGCGAGTACCTGGTTGAGGTCCACGGACACCCGCGCCACGTCGAGCGCACCCGAGGCGCGGGCAAGCAGCGCCACAAGCAGGAGCAACAAGAACCCGAAGGCCGCCACGAAGGCCAGGCCCACCAGGGGACGGCCCCAGCCCATCGAGCGCCGCGGCACCGGGTGCGGCTCCACCTCCACGGACGGGAGCCCCACCGGCACCGGGTGTTTCTCGATCACCTCGATCGGCCGGCCGAACTCGCGCGGCGCCTCAGGATCCGGCGGCGGTGACGTGGCCACCTCGACCAGCGGAGCGGCGTCCACGCGCGCGACGACCTCGCTGTCGTCATCGCGGTCGTCGAGGCCGTCGAGGTCCGATCCCACGGGGTCGACACCGTTGCGGGCCTGCCAGTCGCGGAGGTTGAGCACCCCGCTGATCTCGGGGTCCCGGCGCCGGTGCAGAGCGCCCGCGTCGCCGTCGCCGACCACCATGAGGATCTGGGTGTCGCCGCCACCGGCGCCGGTGACCGACACCAGCCGGGGCGCGGCGTCGACGGCCGAAGATGCCGTCTTCTCGTCGTCGTCGGCGTTGTCGTCGACCAGGGGCGGCGGACCGCCCACCTCGGCATCGTCGGCCGGCACCGGCTGCGGGGCCTGCCCAGCACGCTTGAACAAGCTCGGGAAGGCCGCCGGCCCGACCTCCGGCTCGAGCAGCAGGTCCCCCTCGGAGCGCAGGCTCTCGGTGTGCTCCGCTTCCTCGGGCACCGGCGCGAGGTCCGTCATCAGCGGCAGGGCCCGCTTCACCATGCTGTCGAGGGGCTCCGGGCTCGTGTAGTCGCCGCCCACCGCCCACAACAACTCGGCTGCCCGGGGATGTCCGGGCTCGGCGGCCAGCACCCGCTGCAAGAGGCCCGTGGCCCTCAGTTGGCTGCCCGTGGCGAGGAACGACTCCGCGAGCCGCAGCCACGCCGTCACATCGCTGCCCGCCTCCACCTCGCGGGCGATCGCCTCGGGCCGGGCGGGCTCTTCGCCCATGCGCGCGAGCAGCCCGTCCACCCCCTCGCCCGCGGACTTCAAGCCCTCCACGATGGGCCGGGCCCGCAGCGGCCACCCGCGGTCGATGTACACCTCCGCAAGCAGGCGCTGGGCCACGCGATCGCCAGGGGCCCGCTCCACCGCATCGCGGGCCCGGGCCAGCGCCCGGTCCAGCAAGCGAAAGTGGTGGAACGCCCGCCCCTCGCACACCCGCGCCGCGGTGGTCGGCGCGCCCGCGAGTTGCCAAGCGTGAACAACCCGCAAGACGCCGGCGTGTTCGCCGCGCGCGGACAACGCCATCACTGCACGCTCGCGACGGCGATCAGCGTCGGCAGGGGCTCGTGCGTGCGGGGCGGGCGTCAACGAGGGGAGTGTATCAACGCCGGGGCGCCACGCCGGCAGGGGCGAACCCGCTGCCGACGAGCACCGGGCGCTACTTCAGCTTCTCGAACTCCGCCTGGAGGGCCGGCGCCACCTCGAAGAGGTCCGCCACGATCCCGTAGGTGGCGTGCTGGAAAATCGGGGCTTCCGGGTCCTTGTTGACGGCGACGATCACCCGCGAGGTGCGCATGCCCGCGAGGTGCTGGATGGCGCCGGAGATGCCGAGCGCGATGTAGAGCGAGGGGCTTACCACCTTGCCGGTTTGCCCCACCTGGTCGCCGTGGCCGGCATAGCCCGCGTCGACCGCCGCGCGGCTGGCGCCCGCCGTGGCGCCCATCGCCGCCGCCAGCGGCCGGACGACGCTGTCGAAGGCTTCCTTGCTCTTGAGCGAGCGCCCGCCGGAGACGATGCGATCCGCCTCGGTGAGATCCACGCTCTTGTTGGCCGGCGCGAGCACCTCGGTCACCCGAACGCCGATGTCGGCCTCGGAGAGGCCCGCATCCACGGAAACCACCGTGCCGGCGCCCGCTGCGGGCTGGGTGGCGACGAAGCTGTTGGGACGCACGGTGAAGAGGCCCACCGCCGAGGAGGTGCGCGCGTCGACCAGCGCCTTGCCGGCGTACACCGGGCGACGGCCCACCAGTTCGCCGCCGTCGTTGCGCAGGTCCGTACACTCCACCGCGAGCCCGTAGCCCAGGCGGGCCGCCACCCGCGGCAGGGCGTCGCGAGCAACGGCCGAGGCCGAGGCAAGGAGGTAGGCCGCGCCCGAGGCGGCGAGGCCCGCCGCGATGGCCTTGGTGTAGGTGCCGGTGGCGTAGCTCCCGAGCAGCGGCGAGCCCACGGTGAACACCTGCGTGGCCCCCCAGGCGCCCAGCGACGAGGTGTCGGCGTCGCCGACCACCAGCGCCGACACCGGGCCGAGGCCGAGCGTGGCAGCCTTGCCGAGCAACTCGTAGGCCGACTTGCGCGGCTGCCCGCCCTCGACTTCACACAGAACCAGAATGCCGTTTCCCATGATCTTTCCCCTTGTTTCCTAGATGACCTTGGCTTCTTCGCGGAGGAGACGCACCAGCTCGGCGGCGGCCTCGGTCGGGCTGCCCCCGATGGTGCGGCCGGGCGGGCGCCCGGGCGGCAAGCCCATGTTGGACTGGCTGAGCACGGCGGCCCCGGCCCCCACGGCGCCGGCGTCGACGCCGAGCGCGGCCAGGCCCTTGACGTCGATCTTCTTGGCCTTGGCCTTCATGATGCCGGGCAGGGTGGCCGACCGGGGCTCGTTCATCCCCTTGTCGCAGCTGACCACCACCGGCAAGTTGCCCGCCACCACCTCGCGGACGCCACCGCCCGCCGCGCGCTGCGCGGTGAAGGCCTCGCCGTCGACGGTGAAGGCGTCGGCGTAGGTGACCTGGTTCCAGCCGAGCAGCTCCGCGATCATCGCCGGGACGGCGCTGCTGTCGCCGTCGATGGCCTGGCGGCCGCAGAGGGCGAGGTTCACGCCCTCGCTCGACAAGGCGGCGGCGAGCACCCGCGCCACGCCCAGCGCGTCGGAGCCGGCGATCGCCGGGTCGTCGACCCGCACGGCGCGGTCCGCCCCGCGGGCCAGCGCGTCGCGCACCCTGGGCTCGCACTCGGCGCCGCCGAGGGTGAACACGATCACCTCGCGCGAGGCGTCGGTGCCCTTGATGCGGAGCGCTTGTTCCAGCGCGTACTCGTCGTAGGGGTTGATCTCGAACTTCACGTCGTCGGTCACGATGCCGGTGCCAGTGGCGTTCACCCGCACCCGCGTGTCGGTGGCGGGCACTTGTTTCAGACACACTCCGATCTTCATGATGGCTCCTTGCTAGAAACGGTAGGGTCGGCCGCGAGGCCGCGGATGAACACGCGCACCACCGTGTCGGCGGCGGCGTCGAGCGAGAAGGGACGATGACGCGCGAGCACCCACTGCATGGCCATCTCGTCCATCGCGCCGAAGAAGGCCCACATCGCCATGAAGGGGTCCACGTCTTTGCGGATGGTGCCTGCCTCCTGGCCCTCGCGCACCAGTCCCGCGAAGATGCCTAGGTACTCCCACAGCTTCTCCGGACGGTATTCCTTGAGGAACTTGTTGGAGAGGCGCAGTTCGATCTGCAGGACCTCGGAGACGGCGCGGTGCTCCTGCACCATCCGGAAGTGGTAGCGGGCGAAACGCTCGATCCGGTCCAGCGCGGTGCCCCCGCCGGTCAGGGCGTCGCGCAGGCCACCGGTGAGCTGGTCCATCTTCTCCTCGAAGATGCTCAGCAACAGGTCGTCTTTGTTCTTGAAGTACAGGTAGATCGTGCCGTCGGCCACCCCGGCGGCGTCGGCCACGTCGGAGATCCGCGCGCCGTGGAAGCCCTTCTCGGCGAACACGCGCACCGCCGCGTCGAGGATCAACTCGTGTTTGTCGGTGCGATCGCGGGTGGGTTCGGCGGCGGCCACGGGGCTACTGAATGAGGATTCAGCGTCTAGCGCAGGGCGGGGGCGGGGGCAAGGGGCGGGGGACCACCTCCGCCGCTACACTGTGCCGAAGGCGGGAGTCCTCGTGGTCCTCTGCATCTCCACGCTGGCGCTGGCGATCACCCTCGGCGAACCGAGCACCTTGCCGCTCGGCGAGGCCCCACGCGACATCGTGGTGGCGTCGCGCCCGGAGGGGCAGCGGATCGTGGTCTCGGGCAGCACCGCGAGCAGCGTGATCGACGCGACCGGCTCGATGCTGGCGGCCCTGGGGCCGAGCCACGCCGCGCTGCTCCGCGACATCGACGACGACGGCCTCGACGACCTGCTGCTCTGCGGCGACGGGGGACTCTCGCTCGCCCCGTGGTCGGCGGCCACGCCCGACGCCGCATCGGCGGTCGACGCCACCCCCTGCGAGACCCTGTCCGCTTACGACGTCGCCGGCGCAACTGGCATCGCGACCGCATCGGCGACGGCAGTGACCCTCTGGCCCGACGACGGTGCCGCCCTGGGGACGGCGACCGACGCGGGTTTCGTACTGACCGGATCGCCCCGGCTGGCAACCCTCGCCGGCGAGCTCGCGGTGCTGGTTCCCGGGAGCACTGCGCTCGACGTGCTCGGCAGCCGGGGGGTGTCGGAACTTGCACTGGGCGGCACGGCCGCCGACGTGGTGGGACACCAGGGCGACTGGTGGCTGGCCATGACCGACCCGGTGGTGCTCCGGGCCTTCTCGGGGAGCGACACCGCGCTCGCGGGCGCGCCGGTCCGCCTGCTCGTGGTCGATCTCGACGCCGACGGCAGCGACGACGTCGTGGTGCTCGGCGACGGGCTCGTCGAGGCCTGGCTGGCCAACGGCGACCACGTCGAGGCCAGCGTACCGGCCGGCGCCTCGGTGATGACGGCGGGCCAAGTGGTCGGCGACCCCTGCCCCGACATCCTGGTCGATGACCCGACCACCCCGGGGCTCCTGGTGCTGGAGACTCTCGACTGCCCGGTGTCGCCCGACGCCGACGGCGACGGCGCGACCGTGGCGGCGGGCGACTGCGACGACGGCGACGCGACCGTGTTCCCAGGGGCCGCCGAGCGCTGTGACGATCGCGACAACGACTGCGACGGCGCCACCGACGAGACGGGGCTGGAGATCGACCTCTTCGACGACCCCTACGAGGGCGACACGGCGTTGTTCTGGCCGGTCATCGGGGGCTGCGACCCCGGCGGGCTCACGCTCTACCTCGACGACCCGTCCAGCGACATCGCTACCTGCACCCTCGACGGGATCGTCGCGACATGCGAACTACTCGACGACGGCACGGTGTCGATCCACGCCGAGGCTCGCGACAGCACCGGCACCACGTGGGCGAGCGTGAACACCGACCTCGTGGTCGACAACGTCAGCCCCTACATGACCTTCCCCGCCAGCTTTGCCGGCGGCATCCACCTGTACGTCGCGGAGCCGTTCGCCGCCACGGTGGCCCTCTACGACCCCGGCGCCGACACCGTGACGCTGAGCGCCAGCGGCGAACCGGACTGGTTCCAAGTCGCCCCGAACGGGTACGTCTCGGCGACCCCCGCCGAGTCGGGCCGGTGGGTCATCACCCTGCTGGCGACCGACGAGGACGGCGGCCGGACCCGGGCCGAGTTCGACCTCGTCGTCCAGGACTCCAGCCCGGGCGACGGAAATCCCGACGAACGCGACACGGCTGGCGGCTACGACTTCTACGACGAGGAAGAAGGTGGCGGGTGCAGCGGCGGGAGCACCTCGTCCGGGTGCGGCGGCGGCCCGTACACGCCGAGTTGCGGCTGCAGCGGCTGCTGCGCGGGCGTCCTACCGGTGCTGGCGCTCGCGGGGGCGCTCCGGCGGCGACGACGCTGAACGGCGGGCGGGGCCCCCCCCCCCCCCCCCCCGGCCCGCCGCCCCCCCCCCCGCCGCCCCGTGGCC
>CAYHRZ010000087.1:6138-13475 GCA_964359125.1 uncultured Klebsiella sp.
CCCGCCCGCGCCCGGATACATGCCCGCCGTGCGACCCTTCCTCCCCCTCGTGTTCCTCCCCCTCCTCGGCTGTCCCGAGGACACCGGCACCGCCTCCAACATGCCCGGCGCGCCCGGTGGCGAGGCAGCCCCCCAGGGCTCCAACCCCGGCTCGGCGGCGCCCACCACCTCGGCCGACGGCACGCTGACGCTGGACCTGTCGTCGATGAAGCCGGAGAAGACCCAGGACGAGGTGAAAGCGGGGGAGTTCATCTCCGCCGCCGGCACCGTGTCGGGCGACTGCGCCGGCACGGTGAGCCTGCACGCGGTGGGCGTGAGCACCGGCCCGGCCAACGGGCCCCTCACCCTGTTGGACATGAAGGGCGTGGGCGAGTTTACGATGGCCCTGCCGCGCTCCACCGCCATCCGAATCATCCCGCACTGCGACGCCAACAACGACGGCAAGGTGGCCTACGGCAAAGACGGCGACATCATCGCCGCCTCGGTCGACGTGGCCGCCTCCGAGACCGACGTGGCGGGCCTGGTGGTCGATCTCAGCATCCAGCCCTCGCTCCCCGGGGCCGGGCCAGGCGGGGGCACCACCTCCGGCGAGGCGCCCCCCGCCGGCGGCACCCCCGGCGGCGCGGGCCCGGGCGCAGGACCTACCGACGGCACGGGCGACGGTGCGCCCCCGGCGGGCGGATCGCCACCTCCCGGTGGCGACGCACCCCCGGCGGACGGTGCCGTGCCCGCCGACGCCGCCGATCCCGCCGCCGCTCCAGGCGCCGGGAACGCGGGGAACAACTAGGCAAGCGCTCGAGGCGAGGACGAGGTTGGCGAAAGACGTACACCCGTGCCGCCAGGCCGCCTAGCGCTGGTCCTGTTGACCGTCGCCAGCTGCACGCCGCTCGCGGAGTTCGAGAACACGGTCGCGGACATCGGATTGGGCTCGCCGACCACCCAGGGGGGCGCCATGACTCTCAGGCTCTCGGCGGACCGGTGTCCCTCGGCCCTGCTCCGCGCGAGCCTCGATCGCGTGCAGATGCGCCAGACAGACACGGCCGGCAGCAGCATCGCGAACTGGGGCGGCGGCTCGCCGTGTACGTCGCGCGGGTTCGCGCTGGATTCCCTCGACGACATCGATCCCAGCGCTCCCCTGGGCACCGAGGTCACCGACGGGGCCACGAGCTGGACCGTGGGCGACGCAAGACCTCGCGTGCGACGTCTGCGAGGGGCCCGAGGCGTGCCAGGTGAGCGTGTGGGCTCCTTTCGGCGCCGAGTTTTCGCATGAGTCGGAGGACTAGGCTCCCGCGCCCACGTCGTGATCGCGCCGCGCAAGCCACACCGCCACCCGGCCAACCGTCCCCGCTCAGGGCACCCCGGTCACCGCTACGTAGGTGCTGCGGCTGGTGGTGGTGCCGTCGCCCACCTGGCCCGAGGAGTTCAGTCCCCAGCCCGCCAGGGTGCCGTCGTCGAGCAGGGCGAAGGCGTGGCGCAGCCCCGCCGCCACCGACACCGCCCCGGTGAGGCCGGTCACCTGCACGGGCGCGTCGCGCAGCGTGGTGCTGCCGTCGCCCAGGTTCCCGTCCGCGTTGTAGCCCCAGGCCCACGCGGTGCCGTCGTCGAGCGAGGCGTAGCCGTGGTGCGATCCCGCCGCGATGCTCTGCACCCCCACGAGCGACGTGACCTCCACCGGGCTGCTGCTGCGGGTGAGCGTGCCGTCGCCGAGTTGGCCGTAGTCGTTGTCGCCCCAGGCCCAGAGGCTGCCGTCGTCCATCAGCGCCAGCGTGGACATGCCATACGCCGACACCGCGATCGCGTTGCTCACCCCGCTGACCGCCACCGCCGTGGTGCGGATGTCGGTAGTGCCGTCGCCGAGCTGCCCGTAGGCGTTCCAACCGAAGGCGGCCATCGTGCCGTCGTCGAGGACAACCTCGGAGTGGTAGTACCCCCCCGCCACCATCACCGCGTTGCTGACCCCGCTCACCTCCACCGGCGACGTGCGCGCGGTGTAGGTGCCGTCGCCCAGTTGGCCGTAGCCGTTGTCGCCCCAGGCCCACACGCTGCCGTCGTCGAGCACCGCCAGCGAGTGACGGTAACCCCCGTCGATGGCCACCACGTTGGCGAGGGAGGTCACTTCCACCGGGGTGCTGCGGTTGGTCTTGGTGCCGTCGCCCAGCTGCCCGTAGCCATTGTAGCCCCAGGTCCACAGGCTGCCGTCGTCGAGGATCGCCATCGACTGCCCGTGCCCGGCCGCGATGGCCACCGCGCCGGAGATGCCACTGACCTGGACCGGCGATTCCCGCTGGGTGGTCGTGCCGTCGCCAAGCTGGCCGTAGCCGTTCCAGCCCCAGGCCCACACCGTGCCGTCGGCCAGGAGCGCGAGGCTGTGGGTCTCGCCGGCGGCCACGGCCATCACTCCCTCGGCCACGATGCTCACGCTGTCGCTCCCCGCCACGCCGTCGTCGCGACGATCGCTGGGCGTGACCGTACAGGTCCAAAGCTCGCCCGCCGTCGTGTCGGCGCTCGGCACGGTGTCGCCGGTCAGCGTGGTGGTGGTCGCGCCGGCGTAGGCCGCGCCGTCGACATCCCAGGCCACGGTGTAGCTGACACTCTCGAGGTCCGCGTCGGAGGCGTCGGACGTGACCTCGCACACCAGGTCGTCGAGCGCCTCGACCGGGGCGGCGGGGGTGATGCTGACACTGGGCGCCGTGGGGACACTGTTGAGCACCGTGGCCGACACGCTCTCGCTGCTGGGCCAGCCCTCGCTGTCGGTGGCGGTGAGCGTGCAGGTGAGCGCATCGCCCGGGGTGGTGGCCGCCGCCGTGACGGTGTAGGTGGTCGACGTCGACAACGCCGTGCTGGTGGTGTCGTTCGTCCAGGCGTAGTCGAGGGTGAAGCTGTGGCCGTCGGCGTCGCTGGCGGTGCCGGTGCAGGTGAGGGTGTCGCCCACGCGGGCCGTGCTGCTGCTGAGTGACAGCGAGTCGACCGGCGGCGCGCGGTTGTAGCGGTAGATCTCCACGTCGACGGTGGCCGTCTCACCCGTGCTCACGCCGTCGCTGGGCTCGGCGACGCAGGTCCAGACTTGGCCCGCCGCGGTGTTCGCCGCGCCCACGGTGTCGCCGGGGTGGGTGGTGGTGGCGGCGCCCGGGAACGAGGTGCCGTCGACCGACCAGGTCATGGTGTAGCTCACCACCTCGCCGTCGGGATCCACCGCCTCGGTGGAAACCGCACACACGAGGTCGTCGACCAGCTCGATGGGGCGCTCGGGGACAATCGTGAGCGTGGGCGCGCCGGGCGCAGAGTTGGAGACGGTGGCGCTGGCGGTGGTCGTGGCGGTGGCGCCGTCCTCGTCGGTGGCGGTGACGGCACACACGACGCTCTCGCCCACGGCAGCCACGGCGGGCCCCAGGGTGTAGGTGGTGCCGAGGCCCACCTCCGTGCCGCCGACGCTCCACGCGTAGGCCAGGTCCACCGGGCCGCCGTCGGGGTCGCTCGCGCTAGCCTCGCAACTGAAGGTGGTGCCGACCACGCCCTCGGCGGGGGTGACCGCGGCCGCGGCGAAAACCGGCTCGCTGTTGCCCACGGTCACGCTGGCCGAGCCGCTCTCCTCGAGGCCACGGTCCGCGTCGGCCACGCTCGCCGCGCAGCTCACGAGGTCCCCGGGCTGCGCGTAGGCCGCCGACAGGGTGATGGTGTCGTTGGTGCCGAGCGCCACGCCGGTGCTGGCGTTTGTCCACTCGCGAGTCACGACGGGTTCGTCGCCGTCGACGTCGGTCGCCACCACGTCGCAGGCGAGCACGTCGCCCACACGCGGCGCGCCGGGGCTCAGCGTGACCGACTCCAGCACCGGGTTGAAGTCGCGTTCGCCCGGCTCGAAACACGCGAGGAGAAAGAGCATCACCACGATCCTCCCACGCCCACCACCGGGGTGGGCTCCGGGGTGGAGAAGTCGGTTGTTACCCAGAGTGCGGTGCTCGCGCCGGCCACCGCCACCGCCGCACCCGCGGCGACCAGTGTTCTAAACTGTGCCGGTTCTACCTGTGTCGAGAAGATGTCGGCCGCCACGTCGTCGCTGGGCTCGGCGAGGTAGGCATCGAAGGCCGCGCGGGTCTCGAGGTGCCAGGCCGCGGCGAGCCCCCCGAGGCCCAGGGCCACCGCGCTGCTCGCGCTGTTCGCGGCCACCCGCACCAGCTTGCGGCGGGCCGGCGCCGCCGACTGAAGGGCCACGGCGAGGCGCTGGACCTCGTCGGCTTTCACCTCGACGCTGCCGCGGTGCGGCTGGTAGCCTCGCGCCTCGACGAGCAGCCGGTGGGGGCCGGCAGGTACCTTCTCCAGGGTCTGCGGGCCGGGGGCGAGTCGCTGTTCGTCGAGGGTGGCGCGGGCGTCGAGCGGGGTGAGGTCCAGGACCAGCGTGCCGAACCGCTCCGGGACCAGCGACAGCACGATGGGCGTCGCGACGTACGGCACCGGTGTGATCGTGACCCTGCCCTCCGCGTGCCCGGCGAGGCGACCCGCCACCACGTGCTCCACGCAGGCCGGCACGACCACCGAGAGCGGCGCCGCGCCGCGCTCCACGCCATCCACGTGTAGCGCCGCGGCCGCCGGGCTGCTCTGGATCTCGAGCGTTGCGGTGGCGGCCACCAGCACCACCTCGGCGCGGGCGATGAGGCCCGGGGCCACGTTCACCTCCGCGTCGGCCCGGGCGCAGGCGCCCTCCACCCGCACCTGGTGTTTGCCCGCGCTCACCCCGCGCACCAGGGTGGGCGTGACCAGTCCGGTGGCCACGCCGTCGACGAGGATCCCGGCGCCGGCGGGGGTAGAACTCACGTAGACGTCGCCGGTGGCGGCCGTGGTCGCGGCCGTGGTCGCGGGCGTGGCGGCGGGGGCGGGATCCGCCGCGAGTGCGGCGGCGACGACGAGGCTCGCGAGGAGGGCCATGACGGCGATGGTAACGGGGCGACCGGCCTCCGCGAAGGCCGATGCGCCCTACTCGCCGCCGCGGCCCTTCTTGCCAGCGTGCTCGGCCGCCTGGAGATCCTCCAGCGAGGGGCCGGGGGGCACGTGGGCCATGCGGGAGTGGAAGCGGCCACCCTCGGTCCCCTCCGCGTCGAAGGTGAGCTGTCCGCGGTCTACCTGGAAGTTCGGGTCCTTCGACGACGCCTTGCCGTACACGCTGGAGTAGGGGTCCGTGACGCCCCCCGCCAACTTGGTCTGGGCGGCGGCGTTGCCGCGGGGCTGGCGGGAAGGGGGTAGGGGCGAGTTCCCACGACGACCCTCACGCCACCGGCTCCAGACCCACCGGCCGGGGGGCGACGACGCCAACGGCAGCGGCGGCAGCCCCCGCAGCCCGCCGACGCCTGACGACAGGTGCGGGCGGGGGTGTGAGTCAACGGTTGTGTCGCGACACACTGGGCCCTATCGGCGGAACGAACCCTGGGGGGTGAGCGCTCACCCTCGGGCTTGGTTCCGCCGGGGAGGCCCCGCGCGTGCCCCGCGGCCGCAACAGCGCCGCCGGGGACGCCAGAGAATGGAGGAAAATCGGCGTTTCGCCGTTCGACGGCTCCATCGTCAGCTGCAATCACACGGCGGGCGCGGAACGTACCCGGGGGGGTGAGCGCTCACCCTGGCTGTTGGTTCCGCCACGAGGACCGGTGCGCTCCGACCAGGCCCGGCGCCCCAGACGAGACCGAGAGCGCTTGCGAACGGGCCTCCCGCCCAGGTGTTCTCGCGGCCGCGCGGGCCACGCGCCCGCCGCTCGTCTCGAGATACAGCCGTACAACGGGTCGGATGCAGCGCTTCGAGTTCGAGGACCAGCGGTGCTTCCCGGCGAAGATCCGCGCGTACATGCTCGACATCCTCTCGTTCGTGGCGCGCATCGGCAGGGACCTGCCCTGCCGCCCGCTGGCGAATCGACTCGTGCCAGCGCCCGCGCGGATGACCGTGTTGACCGGGGTGCCGAGGGCCCCCGCGGTGGAAGCATGACGCCCATCTTCGCCCTCGCGCTCAGCCTGCCGGCCTGCGCGCCGTCGACAACGCCGGCGGCGACCGACGAGGACACCGGCGCCAATGTCGACGACGACGCCGGCGATTCCGGGAGTCCCGACGTGGGCGGGTGGGCGCACGTCGGCGCGGCGGTGATGCAGACCTGCGGGATCGATGTCGCCGGCGCGGTGCACTGCTGGGGCGAGGCCACGGGGGTCGACCTCGGCGATGCTCCGGCGGTGCCGATGGTGACCATCGACGCGGGCGGCGGCGACGCCTGCGGGCTCGACGCCGCCGGCGAGGCGACGTGCTGGGGTGAGAACCGCAACGGCGGCCTGGACCGTCCGCCAGCGGGGGCCCTGGCGGCGCTCGACGTGGGCAGCGTCGGGGCGTGCGCGCTCGACGCCGACGGGGAGATCGCGTGCTGGGGAGCGCCGGATGATCCGCTCGCGGAGCCGCCAGGCGGGACCTTTGTCGACGTGGCGGTGGGCTGGGTGGACTGGTGTGCCATCGAGCGGGCCGGCGGGATCATGTGTTGGGGGGTGAACGAGTACGACGCGATGAGTGACCTGCCCGAGGGTCCGTTTGCGGAGCTCACGGTCGCCGGGATCCACGGCTGCGGTCTGCGCCCCGACGGCACGATCGAGTGCTGGGGATTCACCTACGTGGGGGAGCCCATCACCTCGCCCGCCGGCGAGTTCAGCCAGGTGAGCGCCGGCAACACCCATGTCTGCGCGATCGACAGCGCGGGTGGGCTGCAGTGTTGGGGGGACAACGACTGGGGGCAACTCGATGACGTGCCCGCCGGTAGCTTCGTCGAGGTGTCCGCGGGCGGCGTCCACACCTGCGCGATCGACATCGAGGCCCGGATGCATTGCTGGGGCGACAACAGCTTCGGGCAAACCGAGGTTCCCTGACCAACGGGACGCCGGCTCGGGCGACGCCACGAGGGCGAACGGGCAACGCCAAGCGGGTGGGCGTGAATGCCCCGGGTGCCGTTCCCCGTCGCCGGGCAAGGTAAACGCACGGCCAGAGTCGCGGTCACGGGTTGGAGGGCGGGAACCGGAGATCCAGCCCCGGACTCAGGGGGAAGGGTAACCGTAGATGTACACAGCGCCGTCCCCGGCGTGGGCGTCGACGTCGGCGATGGCGAACTCGTCGTCGCCGTCGCCGTCCACGTCGCCGAGCCCCGTCATGTCGGATCCCAGGAAAACGTCCTCCTCGGTGCCGCGGAGGACCAGGGCCGCGTGGGACACCCCAGGCACGGCGGGGTCGTCGTGCTGCAGGGACGGTAGCACACGCCGCGACCAACCGGAGAGAGAGAGAGGCAAACATATGTAATGTGGAATAGAAAATGCGCCTACTCAGGGCCC
>CAYHRZ010000088.1:0-13352 GCA_964359125.1 uncultured Klebsiella sp.
CGGACGTCAGGGCAAGGGCAATCATCGGGACCTCGGGGTCGCGGACGCTAACGCGGCTCGCTGGCGGCCGTCGCCGGCGCCCGATAGACGCCGCCCCCCAACGAGGTCACCCATGAACCGCACCTTCGCCATCATCAAGCCCGACGCCGTCCGCAACAACAAGATCGGGGCGATCATCGCCTTCCTCGAGGACCGGGGAATCCGCATCGCCTCGATGAAGATGGTGCAACTCACCCGCCGCGAGGCCGAGGGCTTCTACGCGGAGCACAAGGGGCGCGGGTTCTTCGGCGAGCTGATCGACTTCATGACGTCCGGCCCGCTGGTCTTGTTGGTCCTGGAGGGCGAGAACGTGCGCTGGCGCTACCGCGAGGAGTTGATGGGTCCCACGGATCCCACCAACGCCCCCGAGGGCACGCTCCGCAAGTTGTTCGCGACCAGCAAGGGCGAGAACGCCGTGCACGGCTCCGACAAGGACGAGTCGGCCGAGCGCGAGCTCAAGTACTTCTTCTCGGACTGCGAGACGTTCTAGGCGCTGAGTAAGAGGTCCGCGTCGGCCAGGGGATCCGAGAGTTGCGGTAGCAGGGCGGCCGTCTGCGCCACCTCCACCGATCCGTTCGCCTTCACGCCCGTGGCCGCCACCGTTGCGCCGGCGCCGACGGCACCGCGAACGCTGAAGGTGAGGTTGGCGGCTGTTACCCTGACACCGTCGAGGTCCAGGTCGCCCTCGGCAAACCCCTCGGCCTCGTAGTTTTGTCCGAGGGCGTCGGCGGCCATCACCCGCTGGGCCTCCCCCAGGGCTTCGGCATCGAGACCGGCGGCGTCGGTACCCAGGGCAGACATGACGACGGCTTCTCCCACCAGCACCTCCACCTCGACCGTCCACCGCGCCTCGGCCTTGGTGGCAATCGCGCCCAGGGCAAGGTCGTAGATCGGCATGGTCACCTGTAGGAACCTAGGAATCACATCTGGATCATCGACCTGGTGGGTGGTCCGCTTCCGGAGGTCGCCGATGACGACCGCGTCGGCCTGGTCCTGGCCGCCCAGCGCCGCGTCGACCGCGTTCCACGCCTCGGTGGCGCTGCTCAGGGTCATCACGACCGCGCTGGTGTCGCCGTCGAGGCCACTCTTGAGGGTGAGCCGCACGCGGCTGACCTGGTAGGCCGCGCCCGCGGCCGGCGCACTCGCCCACGCTTCGATGGTCACGCCGAGCGCAGCCGCGTGCTCGGAGTTGTCGGTGACGGCGAGCGTGTTTCCGGCAAGTTCACCCTCTACGCAGGCGTAGAGGTCGTCGCCCTCGTACCCGCCGCTCACCGAGAGTTCAGCACCCGCCTGGAGGCCCGTGGTCGCGCAGGCATCGACGATCGTGGCACCGAGTTGCCCGGCGGCATCGTCGATACCCGGCAGGCCGTTCGACTCCAGGCCCAGGGCGCCCGTCGCCAGCCCCGCCTCGGCCTCGACCCCCGTGCCCGCGCTGACCACCAGGCGCGATGGCGGTGCGGTAGCGAGGATCTTGACCATGGGGGTGAGGTCGGCTGCCAGCCCCAGGTTCCCCAACGACGCCGCCTCGCGGGCCGCCGCCGCTTCGAGCAACTGGAGGGCCTCCACGTTCCAGGTGGCATCGACTTCGCCCGTGACGCCCGCCTCGGCGCCTCCGAGGGCGCCCACCTTCTCGCCGTCGACACCGGTACCCGACGCGAGGCGCTCGATGTCGGCCTCGGCCTTGGCGCCGAGCACGCCGACCAGTTGCATGGTCCAGCCCTCGGCGGTGCGGGCCAGCGTGAGGGTGCCGCCGCCGTTGACGGCCATGGCGGGCGGGATGTCGATCTCCCCGGTGAGCGCGGTGGTTACTCGCGCGCCGGCGGGGAACGAGACGCTCAGCGCGTCGACCACCACGTCGGTGGCGATGCCCAGCAACTCCTCCGGGTGAATCTCGCGGACCCAGGTCAGGATCCAGTCCACACTGAGCAATTGCAGCGCCACCGGCAGCGCGGCCGCCACCGGCATGGCGTCGAGCACCACCGCGCCCACCTCGCCCATCGTGGGCAGGGTTTCGAGTAGGCCCCCCTCGCCCGTGGTGGGCGGCACTTCGCCGCTGAGACCGGCGGCGGCTTGGGCCTCGGCGTTGCTGGTGCTCGCGGCCGTGGTTGAGGTGGCGGCGGACGCGGTGCTGGTGGCGGGCGCCGCGGCGGACTTGGTGGTGGACTGGGCCTGGGTGGTCGACATGCACCCCCTCGACGCACGCGCCGTGCCAACGGTCGAAGCGTCACAATGCGCGTTCCGCGACCCGACTGCCGTCGCTGGGCGACGGACGTCCGTCACCCCCCCTGCTACACTCCCCCGCGCGCGGAGCAGCGATGGCCAAGCAGATCGGCGACGGGTACCACCTCAAGTTCACCATCGGGAAGGCCCTGTGGAACGACCTGTTCGGCGTGGGGCTGCCCTTCGAGGTGGGGAAGGGGAGCTTTGACCTGGTCCAGCAGGTGCGGGTGGGCGTGCGCCAGCTGGGCGTACGGGAACGAGTGCGCGGCCTCCTGGAAGATCGAAATGTCCAGCTTCCGACGGTGGTCGTGCGCGGCAAGGACGCGGCGGCGCGCGTCTGGAGCAACCGCCGGGAGACGGTGTGGCGCGTGGTCGACGAACTGGTCAAGGTCCAGGGCGACTGGCAGGTGGTGGTCGACCGAGAAGGTTCGGATTTCAAGTACGCCTCGCAGCGCTTCGGCGTGGAGGCGCACGTAAAGGCGGTCGCGACCGGGAAGCTCTACCTGCTCCGTGAGAACATCGAGATTCCCTTCGTGCTGGAGAAGCGCATCGGGGCCGAGGCGGCCCTCGCCGACATCCGCTACGACCGGGACAAGCGCGCCCTCATCGGCCACCTGCAAGACGTGGAGGTGGACCTGGGCGAGTCGTTCGTCTTGCAGATGTTGTCCCGCGGCGTGGAGCGACTCCTCGCCGAGCAAGTGGGCAAGGTCAACCCGGTGCCCATCCTCCGGAAGGACCAGGTGGAGGAGATGGTGTCGCCTGCGGGTGGGCCGCTGCGGGTGAAGATGGGTGTCGAAGACGTCGCGCTCGACGTCACCGACGAGGAAATGACGCTCAAGGTACGGTTTGGTTTCACGACGCTTCAACTCACCGGTAGCTGATGCCCTCTCGCGTTTCATCCACCGACCGGCTCCCGCCGGGGCAGAAGCTCGTGCGGGGATTCCCCGTGCTGCACGAGGGGCCGATTCCCCGTTTCGACCCCGGGACCTGGCGGCTGCGGGTGTGGGGTGAGGTCGAGCAGCCGCTGGAGCTGGGGTGGGACGCGCTGTCGGCGCTCCCGGGACTCGCCGTCACTCGCGACTTCCACTGTGTCACGACCTGGAGCCGCTACGACAACGTGTGGGAGGGCATCGGCGTCAACACGATCCTCGCCATGGCCCGCCCGCGGGCTACCGCCACCCACGTACTTGTCCACAGCTACGACAGCATCGACTACACCACGAACTTGGCGATGGGCGACTTCGCCCGGGACGACAACCTCCTGGCCCTGCGGCACGACGGTAGCCCGCTGTCACCGGAGCACGGCGGACCGGTTCGGCTGGTCGTCCACCACCTCTACGCCTGGAAGAGTGCGAAGTGGGTGTGCGGGCTGGAACTGCTGGCGGCGGATCGCCGCGGCTTCTGGGAGGAGCGGGGCTACCACAACCGCGCCGACCCGTGGCTGGAAGAGCGGTTTTCCTCGCAAGAAGGCGAGTAGTCAGCCCGCCGAACTCGTGGACTGCGGGATCACGACGCCCTCGGCGCGACCCCCGGTCCAGCCCCGCCAGGGGGTGGTTGGCGACCCCACGCGGAAAACCACCACGCCGGCCACGGCGTCGAGCGGCACCGGTCCCCACCAGCGGCTGTCCAGGGCGGTGTCCCGCGCGTCGGCGGAGAGGTAGGCGGCGTCGTCGGGCACGCCCACGTCGTCGAACTCCAGCCGCGTGACGGGGTCTGCGCGCCGGGTGACCAGGTGGGTGCCCTCGAGGCGGATGGATCCGCCCTCGAACTCCCCCATGTCGAGCAAGCGAGACTTGGGACGGCTGCTGCTGTGGAAGCCGGCCGCGCTGAACCGGACCGCGCCACCGATGCCCTCCACCCGGCGCAGTGTCCAACGCGTGTGATCCAGCGGGTCCCGGAGCGCGACCACGTCGCCTTCGCGCGGTGCCAGGGGCAGCACGACCACCAGGTCCCCACGCAGGTAGCTCGGCGCCATCTCCGCGTCGGGCACGTAGGCCACGAAGCGTACTAGGCCCCAAAAGACCACCAGCGCCACGCCCAGCGAGAGCACCAGCCAGCGGTGCATGGAGCCGCTACTTCCCGCTACAGAAGGGCTTCTTCACCATCGCGCCGTTGTTCGTCTCGTCGCACTCTGAAACCGCGCCCGTGCGGCTGCCGTTGTCGTCGACGTACACCCACAGGGCGTCGGCATCCTCGATGTCGCTGGCGGAAACTGCGAAGGCCACGGCCTCCGAGGTCATGCCGGAGTCCACGCCCTCGGCGAGCGTCTGGGTGTCGAGGGCGACCAGCGAGCCGTCGACCTCCGCGTACAAGGAGAGCATCACGCCGGCGGGAACCGAAGCCGAACCGGTGTTCATCGCGCGGGCGGTGACCAGGAACCAGCCCCGGTCGCAGTCGTCTTCGCAGGTGGTGAGGATCTCAGCGGACAGTTCGTCGCCCAGGGCCTCTCCCGGCGGGAGCGCGTGCCCGGAGTGGAAGTTGTTGTAGGTGGTGAAGTTCTGCACCGCGGTCGTGGGGATCGTCAAGTCGTCGTTGACGTGGGTGATGTCGTAGGCGTGCTGGTTCCACACGCTGCGCGCGGGCGCCCAGGAATTCGTGGCGTCGCGGTAGACGCTGAAGCCGGGCCCGGCCCCGAAGTTCTGGTCGTGAGCCACCACGATGTCGGCGTGCCCGTCGGCATCGACGTCGGCGATGGTGGGGTAGTCGTACATGGTGTCGGAGTTGTGTTCGTCCGACTTGAACTTCACGTCGCCGTTGGTGCCGTCGAAGGCGTACATCGCCACCTCGTCGATGTAGACCACCTCTTGGACGCCGTCGCCCTCGAAGTCGAAGAGCGACGCCCCCGTCGCGCCGGTCTGGTCGGTGATCCGGGCGCTCCACAGCACGGAGCCGTCCTCGCCGTTGACCGCCCACAAGGTGTTCGCCCGTGCCGCCACGACCTCGGGCAGGCCGTCGCCGTCGATGTCGCCGATGGTCGGCACCGACATGATGCCGTCGTTCTCCGGGCCCGCGCCGGGAAGGTTGTAGGTCCAGAGTTCGGTGCCGTCGGTGTCGTAGGCGACCAACTCGCTGTAGGTGGCGCGCACGAACTCGCCCTCGGGGTCGCCGTCGAGGTTGGCGATGGCTGGCGCGCCATCGGGGCCCCCGCGAACCTCCATGATCGAGTAGCCGTCGGGATCGTAGAAGGCGTTGCCGACGATCACCTCTTCGGTGCCATCGAGGTCCATGTCGGCCACGGCGGGCGTGGCGCCCTCGCCGTAGAGGCCGCCGATCCCGAAGTAGTTGTCGCAACCGCGACCGTCGCGACCGACACCGCGTTCGGTGAGGTCGTCGTTCAGAATCACTCGCCCGGCCACGATCTCCGCGTGCCCGTCGTGATCCATGTCGGCGACGACGATCCCGGTGACGTGGTCGAACTCGCCGTCGGAGTAGGTGTCGGACTCGGCCAAGAGGTTGCCCGCGCTGTCGTACATGACGACGCTGACGGGGTTGTTTGCGATCAGGTTGTACTCGTGCAGGCGAACCGCCAGGATCTCCGCCTGGCCATCGCCGTCGAGGTCGGCGAGGGTGGGGCCCGAGCCGTAGCCGATGCTGGCGCCGCTGGTTTCCCAGAGCTTGCCGCTGCCGTCGCCGCGGTACGCCGCGAGTTCACCGAAGGGCTCGAACAACCACCCCCAGGTGATCACGATGTCGGGCATGCCGTCGCTGTCGATGTCGCCCACGGCGGGCAGCGAAGCCGCGTTGCCATCGACCTCCCAGGCGACGACCGGCTCGAATCCTCCCACCTCGAAGTGGCAGGTGTCGGACAACGCCACGGCCTCCGGGGCGAACTCCTCGGGTTCGCACGCCCCGAGGTCCTCCTCCTCCGGGTCGAAGGCGGTGTCCTGGGGGTCCACGCCGCCCTGGTCTTTCTCGATTCCTTCGAGGTTCCAGTCGCTGCAGGCGGCGAGGGCGATGAGCAGGGGCGTGGTGCGCATGGCCCGCCGGTGTAATCGAGAACTTCGCCGTCCGCTGCGTTTACTCGGTCACGCAGTCGTCGGCGCAGTCGAGCATGGCGGGTTCGCAGCCGTCGTCTCGCTCGTCGAACACGCACTGCAACCAGCAGTCCTGCCACTCGTCCGGTCGCGACTCGCAATCCGCCACCTCGTTGGTGACGTCGATGGTCACGCCCTCGGCGTCGCAGACGTCGTGCAGGAGCGCGGCCCCCTCGTCACATGTCACCGGCGCCGCCTCGGTGCCCGCCCCATCAGTCGTACAAGCGAAGAAGACCGCCAACAGCATCTCGGCTCCGTGCCGTGCACATGGTAGAGCATGGGCGACTTGGACGACCCACTCAATATCCTGGCCGCGCAACTCGCCCGCGAGTCGGCCCGTCTCCGCGCCGCGAATCGTCGGCTATTCGACTTGCTCGACAACGTCGGCGACATGGCGTACATCAAGGATCTCGACGGTGTGTACCAGTACATCAACGATGCCGGTGCGGCGTTGCTGGGGCTCACGCCGCGGGAGGTGGTCGGACAGCGCGACCGCGACCTGTTCGAGCCGGAGGCGGTGCGCGAGGTCACGGCGCAAGATCGGGAGGTGGTGGCGACCGGCGAGTTGGTGGTCGTCCGCGTCGAGCGGGTGTTCCCCGACGGAGCGCACGAACTGGTCACCCGGAAGTGGCCCTGGCGTGACGACGAAGGGCGAATCGTGGGGGTCGTTGGGGTCACCCGCGAGGTCACCGAGGAGAGGGCGGTTCGTCGTGAGGCGGCGGCGTTGGCAGAAGGGCTCTCGCACCTGATTGACACGCTCCCCGACGTGGTGCTCGTCCACAGCGACGGCGTGATCCGCCACGCCAACCCGGCCGCGACGAGTCTCTTCGGCGGCGGGAGGGATCTCGTCGGTTCCGGGCTCGCCGAGTCCATCGGCGCCGACGACGCGCGCCGGGTCGAGGGCCTGCGCGAGCCCGGGGCGGGAGGCATCGAGCTGGTGGTGGCCCGGGCCGACGAGCCCGCGGCCATCCTCGACGTTCGCGATGTGCCCGCCTCGTGGTTCGGCACGCCTGTCCGGTTGCTGTTCGGTCGCGACGTGTCGGACCGGAGGCGCACCGAGGCCCAGCTAGCTTCGACCGAGAGCATGGCCACGCTCGGGCTCCTGGCGAGCAGCATCGCGCACGAGATTCGCAACCCGTTGACCTTCGTGATCGAGCGCCTCCGTGCTCTGGAAGAGCGCGCCCCGGCGGCCGACCGGGCGGGGTTGGCCGACGTCCTCGACGCGGCCGGTCGTATCCAGTCGATCGTCCGCGACGTGGCGGGGTTCGGCAGGCCTGACGACGACGAGGCGCCGGTGGCCAACGTCGACGGGGTCATCGACCGTGCCCTGGTCTTGGCGCGGGCAAGGGTCATGGGCACGGAATTCCACCGGGAGCGCGGCGCACACCGCCCGGCGCGCGTGGGCGAACGCCGCCTGTGCCAGGTCGTGTTGAACTTGGTGATCAACGCCAGCCAGGCGGCGGGGGCGGGGACGTCGAGCGCGGTGTGGATCACGACCTGGGAGCGGGGCCGGCAGATCTACGTGCGGGTACGGGACTCCGGTCCCGGCGTGCCGTCGCACCTTGCCCAGCGCATCTTTGACCCCTTCGTCACCACCAAGTCGCCCGGCGAGGGAACCGGCCTTGGCCTCTGGCTCTCGCATGGACTGGTGCAGAGCGCGGGCGGTGACCTGAAGTTGGAGAATCCCGGGGAGCGGGGGGCCTCGTTCCTGGTGAGCTTGCCGATCTCCTCCGCCGCCATGCCCCGCCGGGTCGACAGCCTGCCGCCGACGGAGGACTCGGCGGCCAAGCGGAAGCCCGTCCCGGCGCCGACGCCCTCGGCCCGACCCCGGCTCCTGGTGGTCGACGACGAACCGCTGATCACCGACCTGGTGAGCATGGGGCTGGGCGACGCCTTCGAGGTGGTATGCGCCAACGGCGTGCTCGCGGCGCAATCGCGCCTTGCGGAGGCGCCGCGCTTCGACCTCGTCTTGTGCGACCTGATGATGCCGGGCGGAGGCGGTGCGAGAGTGCACGCTGCGGTGCAGGAGCTGGGCGGGGGAGCCCCGCCGATGGTCTTCATGTCGGGTGGCACCGCCGACGGGGGTGCACGCCGCTTCCTCGCAGACAACGCGGTGACCATGGTGGAGAAGCCCTTCCGCCTCGCCGACCTACGACGTCGCCTCCTGGCCGCCCTCCGTCGCTAGCCGAACAGGCTCCAACTCGCGGTGATCGCCGCGAGCGACAGCCCGATTTTCAGCCACCGGGTGGTGGCGGCGAGGGCAAGGTGTCGCAGGGGCATGCCCGCGGCGCCCGCCCCGAGGGTCGCGAGGCCGAACGGCACCGGCGTGACCGAAGCGATCGCCACGGCGCCCATGCCCCAGCGCGCAACGGCGGTGGTGGCCCCGGAGAAAGCCAGAAAACGCGCCACTACACCACCCGTCGGGCTGTACCGGCCCACCGCCCAGCCCAGGAGGCTCGACAGCCAGGAGGCGATGGCGGCGGCCGCGAAGAGCGGCCAGGGGCTGACCCCGGCGGCCGAACCGAGGATCAGCCCCGGTTGGAACCCCAGGCCGGGGAGGGGATCCAGCGCCAGCACCAGCACCGCGATCCCCGCGAGTCCCCCCTCCCGGACCAGGTAGGTGCCCAACTGCTGCAACGGAGCGTGGAAGAAGTACGCGAGGACCGCGACGAGGCCCAGCAAGACGGCCAGGGCGGCCCCCAGCCGCAGGAGCCCGGGTCCCCAGCGCAGTTGCGAGGGATCGAGCGCGTCGAGGCGGCGGGAGATCGGGTCGTTCACGGGGCGCAACGCTAGTCGCGCCGGGGCCACTTGGCCACCGTGCTAGGCTGGGCGCGTGTCGACCGAACGCGGGAATGAGCCACCGGGGCCAAGACCCGGATCGGGCACAGCGGATCCGCTGGTTGGGCAGTCGGTAGGCGGAAAGTACCGGGTCATCGAGTTGGTGGCGCGGGGCGGGATGGGACGGATCTACCGCGCGGAGCAGGAGCCGCTGAAGCGCGAAGTCGCGTTGAAAATTCTCTCGCGACCGCTCCTTGGGACGACGGCCGACGACGCGGCCCTGGAGAAACGCTTCCTGCTGGAGGCCGCCACGTGCGGGCGGCTCCGCCATCCAAACACCGTCACCGTGTTCGACTACGGCGCGCTCGACCTCGCCGGCGAGCAGACCTTCTACATGGTGATGGAGTTCGTGCGCGGGCGCACGATCTCCCAGGCCATCCGGGCCGAAGGTCCACTACGTCCGGCCCGCGCCGTGCGGGTGGCGTTCGAGATTTGCCGCTCGCTGCGGGAGGCCCACCGGGAGGGCGTTGTCCACCGGGATCTCAAGCCCTCCAACGTGATGCTCGTGCCCACCGAGGAGGGCGAGGCGGTGAAGGTCCTGGACTTCGGGGTGGCCAAGGTGATGGCGGAGGGGGCCGAGTCGCTGACCACGGACGGTAGCTTCGTGGGATCCCCCCGCTACACGGCGCCCGAGCAGGTGAAGCAAGAACACGTCGACGGCCGGGCCGACCTCTACGCGCTCGGCGTGTTGTTGTTCGAGATGCTCTCGGGCGCTCCGCCGTTCTCGTCGAACGAGCCGGTGCGAACGCTGATGATGCACATCAACGACCCGGTGCCCCCCCTGCTCGCGCCGGAGCCGGTGCCGCCGGCGCTGGAGGCGCTGATCCGTCGCCTGTTGGAAAAGGAGGCCTCGGCGCGCCCCGCCGACGCCGACGCGGTGATCGCCGCGCTGCGCGCTACGCGCCTGCTCCCGCTCGGCGAGTTCGCCGAGCCCACGATGGAGGTGCCCGTCGACGAGGTGACCGAGGAGAACGCCGCGCGGGTGGCCCCCGTCGCGCCCTTCAGCACCGCCGCGCCCCCGTCCACCGGCCCAGGCCGAGGGCGGTGGCTGTTCGCGGGCATCGGCCTCGCGGGCGTGATGTTCCTCGGACTGGTCGCGCTCGTAGGCGGCGCCTGGTGGCTGGGCGCGTTCCCATCCGTGGCGAAGGGGCCCGACCGTCCCCCGGAAGTGCCGGTCGACGAGGCCCTGCGGGTGATGTCGGAGGCCATGGCACCGCCGGAACTGCTGCCACCGGCCCCCTTGGTGGTGCTGCGATCGACGCCCAGCGGCGCGTCGGTGTGGCTCGACGGCGCCGAGGTGGGCACCACCCCGCACGAGCTGTCGCTGGACTCGGCCCGCCCGCTGCGGGTCGAAGTGCGGGCGGCGGGCTACCGGGCCCGGGTGATCGAACTCTCCGGACCCGACGACGACGGCGTGGTGGACGTGGTGCTCGAGAAACTGCCGCGCGCGGTGGCCCGCCCTCCCACCGGCGGTGCAAACGACGACATCCGCCTGGAGAGGTGACCCATCCTCCCGTTCTTGTGCGCCTTGGCCCTCGCCGCCGACCCCTCGCTGGACCTCGCCGAAGAGGCGGATCTCCACTTCGAGCTGGGGGTCGCGGCCTACCAGCGTCGTGACTACATGGGCGCCCTGGAGCACCTGCTCACCAGCAACCGCCTCGTTCCCAACCGCAACGTGGTGTTCAACGTCGCGCGGGCCTACGAACAACTCGGGCGCTACGCCGAGGCCTTCCGGCACTACGACGACTACTTGGCGGTGGAGACGGACCCCTCCCGGCGGGCCGGCGCCGAGGCGGCCCTCACCCGCCTTCGTCCCAAGGTCGCCCTGGTCCGGGTGGAATCGAACCCCGCGGGTGCGAACGTCTACGTCGACCGGGTGGATCTCGGGGTGCGCGGGGTCACCCCGCGGGTGCTGGCCCTCGACCCGGGCGACCACGCGGTGATCCTGCGGCGGGACGGATTCTACGACGCGCAGACGACCAACGTGCGCGCGGCGCTGGGGCAAGAGGCCGCCATCTCGCTGGGTTTGGAACCGCTCCTGGGCACCGTGGAATTGGTGGGGCAGCCGGCAGGGGCCCGGGTGCGCGTGGATGTTGAAGACAGCGAGCCCGTGGCCACGTTGCCGGCGTCCTTGCGGCTGTCACCCGGCGCCCACATGCTCATCGTGGCTGCCCCCGGCTACCGCACCGCGCGTCAACTGGTGTCGGTGGAGCAGGACGGCACCGTACGAGCGGTGGTGGAACTGCCCCTGGTCACCGGGACGGTGGTGGTCGACGCCCTGGAGAAGGGGGCGCTCATCGAGATCGATGGCGAGGCGGCGGGGTTCACGCCGGCGGTGTTGCCCAGCGTGCCTGCGGGCGAGCACCAACTCCGCGTTCACCTCGCGGGGTACCGCCCGTTCGTGACCACCATCGTGGTCGACACCGACGGTCGCACCGCCGTTACCGCCGTCCTCCGCCCCTTGCAGGAGGTCACCGCGGCGAGTCGCACGACGCAAGAGGTAGAAGACGCGCCGGCGAGTGTGAGTCTCGTGTCGGCCGAGGAGATTCGCGCCTTTGGCTACGCCACCGTCTTCGACGCCCTCGGGGGCACCCGGGGCCTCTTCCAAGGCAACGACCGGGTGTACGAGTACGTGGGCGTGCGAGGCTTCGCGCGGCCGGGCGACTACAACAACCGCCTGCTGCTCACGCTCGACGGTCATGCCGTCAACGACGACCAAATCGGGGCCTCGTACCTTGGCTACGACTTCCTCCCGGACCTCGGCGACGTGGAGCGCGTGGAGGTGGTGCGCGGCCCCGGTTCGGCGCTGTACGGCACCAACGCCTTCCTCGGGGTGATCAACGTGGTCACGCGGGAGCGCGAGAGCACCCGCCCCAGCCACGTTGCGCTGGGTGCGGAGGGCGTGGGTACCGCCCGTGCACGGGCCAGTGCCTCGGGCACCACGGGGGACGACGCCGGCTGGTGGTTGTCGGCGGGCGGGGCGCTCTCCCGCGGCGAAGACTTCGAGTTCGACGTGCTGGAGGACCGCGAGGGCGATGGGACGAGCCGGGGCGCCGACGGCTTCGGCGCGGCGGGTGCCCGCGGCAAGTTCTGGTCCGGACCGTTCACGGTGCTGGCCTACGGAAACCACCGCGACAAGCGCATCCCCACCGGGGCCTACGACACGATCCTCGCGGACCCCGACGCCCACAGCGCCGACAGCCGGGCCTTCGCGGAGCTTCGGTACGAACCCGGCTTGTCGAAGGTGGTGCAGCTCTACACGCGGGCCTACGTGGACCGCTACGACTTCGCGGGCTACTATCCCTATGTTGGGGACTTCGTGGCCGACAGTTGGCACGGCACCTGGCTCGGGGCCGAGGCGCGGCTGGTCGCGAACCCGGGCCCGGCGATGCGCATCACCGGTGGCCTCGCCGCCGACGCACACGCCCAGGCGGACCTCCTGGGCGAGGATCGAGTGGGCGCGTACCTGGACGAGACGCCGCTGTACCAGACGGCGGCCGTCTACGCCGTGGCGGAGGCCGACGCCGGGCGGTGGCTCACCGCCAGCGCGGGGGCCCGGGTGGACTACTTCAGCAGCTTTGGCCTGTCGATCAACCCACGGGCGGCGCTGATCCTGCGCCCGGGCGAGGCCCACACGGTGAAGTTGCTCGGAGGCCGCGCGTTCCGAGCGCCCTCGCCCTACGAACTCTTCTACAACGACGACGGGTTCACGCAGGTGGCGGCCAACAACCTGGAGCCAGAAACGATCTTGTCTGGCGAGGTCGAGTACTCGTGGCGGTTCGCCGAGATCGGCTCGGCGGTGGTGTCGGCGTACTACAACCAGATCGACAGCCTCGTTGACCTCGGCACGGTGGGCTCCGACGGCATCCTCCAGTACCAGAACACCACCGAGCCGGTGGAGACCGCCGGGGCGGAGGCGGAACTGCGTCGCGACTGGCGCGGCGGCTGGATGGTCGCCGTGGTGCAGGGGTACCAGCACACCCGAGCGGGCGGACTGCTCGACGGCGGCGAACTCACCAACGCCCCGGCCTACATGGCCTCGCTCAAGGCGGCGGCGCCGCTGCTCCCGGGCCAAGTGACGGCCGCCACCCGGGTGCGATACGAGACGGGGCGCCTGGTGACCAGCGGGGACAGGACCGACCCCTTCGTGCTGTGGGACCTCGTGCTCACCGGCGCGGTGCCCTCGTTCCGTCTGGACTGGGCCCTGGGCGTGAAGAACGT
>CAYHRZ010000089.1:0-13336 GCA_964359125.1 uncultured Klebsiella sp.
CCACGCCCACGACGATCGCGTCGTGCTGGTCGCGCAGGCGGTGGCTGGCCTCCCGGGCGGCGGGCCCGGTGATCCACCGTGCCTCGCCGGTGGCGCTGGCGATGCGACCGTCCAGGGTGATGGCCGCCTTCAGCGTGACCTCGGGCAGCCCCGTCGTGTGCGCCCGGATGAAGCCGATCATCGCGCGGCGGCACTCGGCCTCGCGCACCCCCACGTCGACCGCGACGCCGGCGGCGCGCAGTTGTTCGATGCCCTTGCCCGCCACCAGGGGGAAAGGGTCGACGGTGCCCACCACCACCCGCTCGATCCCCGACCGGAGAATGGCGTCGGTGCAGGGCGCCGTGCGCCCGTGGTGACAGCAGGGCTCGAGCGTGACGTACATCGTGGCGCCCGCCACGTTCACCCCCCGCCGCTCGGCCTGGGCCAGCGCGTGGGGCTCGGCGTGCGCCTCGCCGGGGGTCTGTGTCCACCCCTCGGCCACCACCACGCCGTCGAGCACCACGACCGCGCCCACCGGCGGGTTGGGCGCGGTGCGACCCATGGCCCGACGCGCCAGGTCCAGCGCCAGGCCCATGAACCGCTGGTCGGCGTTCACGCGGACTCGCGGGGGTTCGCGCGCTCCAGCAGGGGCTGGAGCACCTGCAAGAAGTCGGCTGGCGTGGTGATCTCGTGGTAGACGCTAGCAAAACGCAGGTAGGCCACGTCGTCGAGTTGGCGGAGTTCCACCAGCATCAACTCGCCCACCTCCCGCGTGCTCACCTCGGTGCGCTTGGCAAGCTCGCGCTCCACCCGCCCGCAGGCGGCGTCGAGTTGCTCCTCGCTGACCGGTCGTTTGCGACACGCCAGGCGCAGGCCGGAGAGGAGCTTGTCGCGGTTGAAGGCCTGCCGCCGACCGTCCTTCTTGACCACGTCAGGAAGGCGAAACTCCACCCTTTCAAATGTCGTGAATCGAAATCCACACCCCTGGCACTCGCGACGGCGACGGATGCTGTCCACCGCCTCGCGGGAGTCGACCACGCGGGTGTCGGCGTGCTGGCAGCTCGGGCAGTCCATGGCGGCCGGCGTCTATCACAGTCCGCGGGCTACCCGGGAACGGGGAACTCCCGGCTCATCGCGTGCACGGCGGCGCGGATGGTGGCGAGGCGCTCGGGGTTGTCCCAGTGGTCGAGGGCGTCGGCCAACCACGTCGCCACCTGCCGCGACTCGTCCTGGTACAGCCCGCGGGTGGTCATGGCCGGCGTCCCGACGCGGATGCCGCTGGTCACGAAGGGGCTGCGCTTCTCGTTGGGGACGGTGTTCTTGTTGACGGTGATGCCCGCCGCGCCCAGCGCCGCCTCGGCGTCTTTCCCGCTGTACGGCTTCTCCGAGAGGTCGATGAGCATCAGGTGGTTGTCGGTGCCGCCGGACACCAGCGAGAAGCCGCGTTCGAGGAGGGTCGTGGCCATCACCTGGGCGTTGGCGAGCACCTGCTTTTGGTAGGTGGTGAAGCCGGGCCGCAGCGCCTCCCCGAAGGCCACCGCCTTCGCCGCGATCACGTGCATCAGCGGTCCCCCCTGCGAGCCGGGGAAAACCGCGCTGTTGAGCCCCTTCATGTAGTCGCCGCGGGCGAAGGCCATGCCGCCCCGCGGGCCGCGCAGGGTCTTGTGGGTGGTGGTGGTGACGTAGTCGCAGTGGCCGAAGGGCGTCGGGTGCAAGCCGGTGGCCACCAGCCCCGCGACGTGGGCGATGTCGGCCATCAAAAGCGCCCCGACCTCGTCGGCGATCGCCCGGAAGGCGGCGAAGTCCCAGTGCCGCGGGTAGGCGCTGGCCCCGGTGACGATCATCTTGGGGCGTTCGCGCAGCGCGATCTCCCGCACGTGATCCATGTCGATCACGCCCACGTCGTTGACCCGGTAGTGCACCGCCCGGTAGAGCTTGCCGCTGCTGTTGGCCGGCGAGCCGTGGGTGAGGTGCCCGCCGTTGCTGAGGTCCAGTCCGAGGAGGGTGTCGCCCGGCTTGAGCGCGGCCAGGTACACCGCCGCGTTGGCCTGGGCGCCCGAGTGCGGCTGCACGTTGACCCCCTCGGAACCCGCGAACAGCCGCAGCGCGCGGTCGCGAGCGAGGTTCTCGACGCTGTCGACGTGCTCGCAGCCGCCGTAGTAGCGCTTGCCGGGCAGGCCCTCGGCGTACTTGTTGGTGAGGCAGGATCCGGTGGCCTCCATCACCGCGGGGGAAACGTAGTTCTCGCTGGCGATGAGTTCGAGGTCGTCGCGCTGGCGCACGCGCTCGTGGTCGATGATGGCGTACACTTCCGGGTCGACGATGGCGAGGGACATGGGGTCTCCGGGCGGGCACCCGGCCTAACCTCTGCGCACCGCGATAGGCTCTGGACCATGCGCATCGCTGCCGGATCGGACCACGCGGGCCTCGCCCTGAAACGCCTCCTCGTCGAGCGCCTGCGGGCGGCGGGCCACGAGGTCGACGACCTCGGCACCCACGACACCGCCAGTTGCGACTACCCCGACTACGCCGAGGCGGTGGCCCGGGCCGTGGCGGGTGGGGGCTACGAGCGCGGCCTGCTCGTGTGCGGCACCGGCCAGGGCATGGCGATGGCGGCCAACCGCGTCGCCGGCGTGCGCGCCGCGGTGTGCGCCGACACCTTCTCGGCGCGGGCCACCCGCAGCCACAACGACGCCAACGTGCTCTGCCTGGGCGAGCGGGTGGTGGGGCCGGGCCTCGCGGGCGACATCGTGGATGCCTTCGTAGAATCGGCCTTCGAGGGCGGGCGCCACGCCAACCGGGTGGCGAAGATCGCCGCGCTGCAGAATCGCTGAGCCCCGGCGGGCGTAGATCGGTCGTCGTTCCCCGTCGGAGTCACCATGCTGCTTCTCGCGTTCCTCCTGGCCTTCACCCCCCAGGGCCCCCGCGCCCTTCGCGGCAACACGGTGATGCCCAGCTACCTCACCAACCCCGCCTCGGGGAAGAAGGTGGCCTATTTCGTGGTCACCCCCAGCGGCACCGGCCCCTGGCCCGCGGTCGTGGTGGCACCGGGACTCAATGCCGACAGCTCGCAAACGCTCTCGCCGCTGTTTTCCGGCCCCCTCACCCGGGCGGGGATCGCGGTCGTGGCCTTCGACCCGCCGGGCATCGGCAAGAGCGAGGGAGAAAACGACAACGGCGGCAAGCTGGCCCAGGCGGCCTACCTCGCCACGATCGCGGCGGTGGCGGCCGACAGCCGCTTCTCCGCCGTGGGTGCCATCTCCCGCTCCTACGGGGTCACCACCGCCGTGGGAGCCCTCGCCCGTAACCCCAGCGCCGCGAAGTTCCTCGTCGACTGGGAAGGCCCGCCGGACCGCGCGCGCTCCATCGGCTGCGACAGCCCCGACGACCAGCCGCCGGAGCGACTCCTCGCCCTGGGCTTCGGTGCCTGCGACGACGAGGCCTACTGGGCGGACCGCGAAGCCATCCGCTTCGTGGGCAACCTGTCGATCCCCTACCAGCGCGTGCAGGGCAGTCGCGACCACATCCACGCCGACAACCAGCACGCCATCGACATGGTGGCGGCGGCCCTGAAAGGGGGGGTACCCTGGGTGCGCATCGACGACGAGCCCCCCAACAAGAAGGTCGACAGCGTCGACGACGTCACCTACATCACCACCGGTCGCGAGCTCGGCACGCACGTTGCCCGGTACGCCGCCGAGTTGTTCGAGCTCACGAAGAAGTGAGCCGCCTCACCCTGCTGGTGAACGTAGGATCCCCCTCGGCGCCCACCGCCGCCGCCGTGAGGCCCTACCTGCGGCAGTTCCTCGGCGACCCGCGGGTGTTGACGATGAACGCCCTCGGCCGGTGGCTGCTGGTGAACGGGATCGTCGCCCCGTTCCGCGCGCCCGCCTCGGCGAAGAAGTACGCCGAGATCTGGACACCGGCCGGGTCACCGCTCACCGTGCACGGCCAGGCGCTGGCCCAGGCGCTGGGCGCCACCTACGCGGTCCGCTACGGCGACCCCTCGATCGCGGCGGCGCTGGGCGCACATCCCGACGTCGAGCAACTGGTGGTGGTGCCCCTTTACCCGCAGTACGCGGGCGCCACCGTGGGCTCGGTGGTCGACGGCGTGGGCGCGGTGCTGTCGGAGCGGGCCCGGGTGCCGGCGGTGCGCGTCGTCCCGCCGTTCTGGCACGAACCGGCTTTCCTCGACGCGGTGGCCGAGGTGGCGCTGCCCCGGCTGGCCGCCTTCGGCCCCGACGCGGTGTTGTTCAGCTACCACGGGCTACCGGTGGGGCAGGTGGCCGCCGCCTGTGGACAGCCCTGCGGGGGGAGCGACGCGCCCTGCACGCCGCAGTCCCCTCCCCCCTTCTGCTACCGGGCCCAGTGTCTTGCCACCACGCGGCTCCTGGCCGCGCGCCTGGGCATCGGCGAGCCCGTCACCGCCTTCCAGAGCCGCTTCGGGCCCGCGACGTGGATCGGGCCGTCCACTCAAGAGTTGTTGACCACCCTGCCCACGCGGGGCGCCAAGCGCCTCGCCGTGCTCACGCCCTCCTTCGTGGCCGACTGCCTGGAAACCCTGCACGAGATCGGCATCGAGGGCCGGGAAAGCTTCCTCGCCGCGGGCGGCGAGGCGCTGGAGCTCGTGCCCTGTGTCAACGACCACCCGGCGTGGGTGAGCGGGTTGCGGCGGATCGTCGATAGCCACTCGCGAGTGTAGCGGCGGCGCGATTCATCGCGCGCGGGAGGGCTCTGCAGCGCGCGGTCAGCGACAGGTGAGGATGTTCCAGTCCCAGGTGCCCGCGAAGCCGGTAATGGTGACCGCCTGCGGCGTGTCGAACTCCAGCCACACCTCGAAGGCGGCACAGTTGCCGTCGTGATCCGCGAAGCCCAGCCACGACTGCCCCTCGATTTCGTTCTCGACCAGGTCCGTCTCGCCCACGTCAATGTAGTGATACCCGATCACCACGATGTCCGCTTCCGCGAAGACCTGGACGAAGCCCTCGGACGGCACCGTAGATGCATTGGTGACCTCGACAATCGACGTCGGACCGGGCGGGTCGCCAGTGTCGTCGGCGCCGGGATCCCCCGTGTCGGCCGGCTCGTTGAGGGTGGTGCCTCCAGAGTCGCCGAAACACGCAAGGAGGGTGATGACGAGCATCTTACCAGCTCCAGTTGTCAAGGTCCCAGTCCTCGTCCCAGGGGCCGAAGGGAAACGGGCCGGGGGGTTCGAGCGGCGGAAGCGGCGGCGGCACGTGAATGGCGCAGTCGCACCCCTCGATCCTGCACGTGTCCTGGTCGAACTCGTAGCCCACCACCTCGCCGCCGATCTCCTCGCAGTTGCCGTAGCGCACGAGGTAGGCCAGCGCCTCCATGAGCAACCCGGAGAAGCCGGCGCAGGCCGAGGCGTCGTGCGACTCGTTGAATGCAACGACAGCAGCCTGGAGCTCGCCGGTCTTGTCCTCCACGAACGTGGCGTCCTCGCGCACCCGCGAGAGCGCTTTGGAGATCCCACGGGGGCGAACTGTCGTGCCGCCTAAGCCGGGGCCGGTCGAGCCGGTCCCGGGTTGCACCCGCCCCATGGGGTCGACACGGGGAACAGGCTGCGCCCAAGGTGGCTCCAGGCTCGCCCCCGCGGACGATGCCCCCCTCGCCCCACGAAGCCGGACGCCCCATGTCGCGCACCAGGCACTGGTCGCAGGAACACCGCGCTGGATCCTTGCAGGCCACGCCGGGGACTACTTCTTCTGGAGTTGGATGACGCCCACAGCCCAGGCGAAGCGGACAGTGGTGTCCGACGCGGTGGTGTTCTTGGCGAGGTAGACGAACCGTGCGAGCTGCTTGCTGGCGGTGGTCGCCGTCCGGTCGGCGAACGCCACCGGGAAGGTCAGGCCGTCCGTCGTGCGGGACGCGGTGAGGGCGACGGCGGCATCGACCGCGTTGGGAACCTCGCAGGTCTGCACGCCGAGGGTGACGGTCATCGCGTTGGACGCCGGCATGTTCCGGGTCTCCAGCGCCTCCCGCGTCATCTCCACCTCGCTGGCATCGATCCACGGCGATGCCGGGAAGGCGATGTAGGCGTCGGAGTTGCAGTAGATCACCAGCGGCGCGAGGGGTACACGTTTCAATGCGGGCTCCAGGAGGAGCGGTCACGATATTGCAGAGAGAGAGAGAGACGTCAAGTCGACCGCCCTGAGGTTGCCCCGCCGGCGGGGTTACCCGGGTTGCGTGCCGCGCCACTTCAACACCGCCGGGCCCTGCCAGGCCGACATCCACTACACGCTGCCCACCGAGCGGCGGCTGCCCGGGGTGCGTGCGCTCGTGGACCAGCGCGCCTACTTCGTGCTCCACGCCCCCCGGCAGGCCGGGAAGACCACGGCACTGTTGTCGCTGGCCCGGGCGCTCACCGCCGAGGGCCGGTACGCGGCGGTGCTGCTCTCGGTCGAGGTTGGCGCCCCCTTCGCTGAGGCGGCCGAGGCCATCCCCGCCATGGTGCGCTCCCTGCGGCAACAGGCTGAACACTGGCTTCCCGGCGAGCTCTGGCCCCCCGACACCACGACCGACGCCCCGGGCGCGGCCATCCAGGGCCTCCTCGGCGCCTGGGCCGCGGCCTGCCCCAGGCCGCTGGTGGTCTTCATCGACGAGGTCGACGCCCTGCAGGGCAAGCCCCTGCTCTCGATCCTCCGCCAGGTCCGCGCGGGCTACCCCTCTCGCCCCGGTGGTTTCCCCCACTCCGTCGCGCTCTGTGGCATGCGGGACGTCCGCGACTACCGCGCAGACGACGGCCGCCTCGGCACCGCCTCGCCCTTCAACATCAAGGTGGAGTCGTTCACGCTGGCGAACTTCAGTCGCGACGACGTCGCGGAACTGTATGGCCAGCACACCGCCGAGACCGGCCAGAGCTTCACCCCCGAGGCCACCGCGCTCGCCTTCCACCTCTCCGACGGCCAGCCCTGGCTGGTGAACGCCCTCGCCCGCCAGTGCGTCGAGGTGATCGTCCCCGGCGGGCAACAGGCCGTCGAGGTCACGCACGTCCGCGCCGCCGCCGAGCGCCTGGTGCAACGCATGGACACCCACCTCGACAGCCTCGCCGAGCGCCTGCGTGAGCCCCGCGTCCGCGCGATCGTCGCGCCCATCCTGCTCGGCACCGCCTTCCCCAACACCCCCCCGGACGACCTCGACTACGCGGTGGACCTCGGCATCGTCAAGCGCGGCGCCGGCGGCGGCCTGGTGCTCGCCAACCCGATCTACGCCCAGGTGATCCCTCGCGTGCTCGCCACCCCGGTGCGGATGTCACTCGACGGCATCCGGCCCCACTGGCTCACCCCGGCCGGCGAGCTGGACCCGGCGCGGCTGCTCTCGAGCTTCACCGCCTTCTGGCGGCAGCACGGCCGCATGCTCATGGGCAGCGCCCCCTACGCCGAGGTGGCGGCTCAACTGGTGATGATGGCCTGGCTGGACCGCGTGGCCAACGGCGAGGGCTGGATCGATCGCGAGTACGCCGTGCTCAGGGGGCGCATCGACCTGTGCCTGCACTACCGGGGCCAGCGCTTCGCCTTCGAGCTGAAGGCCTGGAGGCCAGGCCAGGGCGACCCGGCACCCGACGGCGTGGAGCAGCTCGACGGCTACCTCGACGGCCTCGGCCTCCCCACCGGCTGGCTGGTGGTGTTCGACCAGCGCGGCGAGCCCGTGGAGCCCTCGGTGCGCACGGCCACGGCGGCGAGTGGGCGACGGGTGACCGTGGTGGTGGTGTAGACGCCGACCCCCTACCCCGCGACCTCCACCAGCCGCGCAATGTCGTCGACCGTGTGCGCCGCGCAGAGGAAACCCACCTCGAAGGCGGAGGGGGAGAAGTAGATGCCGTTGTCTAGCCAGCGGTGGAACACCACGTTGTAGGCGGGCTTCACCACCGGGTCCAGGCCGCTGTCGTCGGTGGGCGCGGGGCCCTCGCCGAGCCAGGGCCACACGATGGGACCGTGGCGCACCCACTGGCACTTTCCCCGGGGGAGCGCGTCGAAGGCGGCGCCGAGGGTGTCGAGGTGCTGGTACACCTTGCCCCGCGACAACACGTCGAGCGTGGCGTTCCCGGCGGCCAGCGCCACCGGGTTGCCGCCCATGGTGCCCGCCTGGTACACGCTCCCGGCCGGGGAGAGGCGGTCGAGGATTCCGCTCGGCCCCACCACCGCCGCCACCGGGAGGCCGCCGCCGACGATCTTCCCGAGGGTGACGAGGTCCGGCATCACGTCGACTACCCGCTCGTAGCCGCCGTAGTGGAAGCGGAAGCCGGTGATCACCTCGTCGAAGATCAGGAGCGCGCCGTGCCGCGTGCAGTGTTCGCGCAGCGCCCGGAGGAAGGCCGGGCGCTGGACCAGGAGCCCGTTGTTGGCGGGACAGGGCTCCACGATCGCCGCCGCCAGGCTGTCGCCGTGCTCGGCGAAGGCCGCCGCCAGCGCCGCCTCGTCGTCGAGCGGCAACACCACCGTGTCGGCCGCAGCGCCCCGCGGCACGCCGGCGCTGTCGCCGATGCCGAAACTCACCAGCCCGGAGCCGCCCTTCACCAGCATCGCGTCGGCACAGCCGTGGTAGCAACCGGAGAACTTCAACACCCGGTCGCGGCCGGTGTGGGCGCGCGCCAGGCGCAGCGCGGTCATCACCGCCTCCGTGCCCGACACCATCAGTCGAACCCGGTCGCGACCGGGGTAGCCGTGCAGGATGCGCTCGCCCAGCTCCACCTCGGCGCGAGTGACGGTGCCAAACGCCAGACCGTCGTGCACGGCCCGGGAAACCGCCTCTGTCACCTCGGGGTGCCCGTGGCCGAGGATCATCGGCCCCCAGGCCAGGCAGAAGTCGGTCCAGGTCTCCCCGCCCTCGCCGTGGAGGGTGGCCCCCTCGGCGCGGCGCACGTAGCGGGGCGTGCCGCCCACACTGCGGAAAGCACGTACGGGGCTGGAAACGCCGCCCGCGAGGATGCCCGCGGCCCGGTCGAACAACTCATCGTGAATCGACACGCAACACCTCGCAAGTCAAGGGAGTCTCCGCGCCCCGCGTCCACGGGGGCTCGCCGGTGGTGACCGCTCCGGACCGCACCACCACGCCGTCGAGCGCGAGCACGCAGGACCAGCGCTCGCCGCTCACGAAGGCCCCAAAGGGAATCGTGCAGCCACCGCCGAGCAAGGACAACCACCCTCGCTCCGTAGCTACCGCCGCCGCCGTGGGCGGGTGGTGCAGCGCGGCGATTCGTTCGCGAGCCACGACATCATCGACGCGGCACTGGATGGCCAGGGCACCTTGCCCGGGGGCGCAGGGCCATCCGCCGAGGCCCAGGCGGAAGGCCACCACCTCCGAGAGGTCGAGCTCCGGGCCCAGGCGCCGCATGCCCGCCTCGGCGAGCACGATGGCGTCGAAGCGGCCCTGGCGCAGGCGATCGATGCGAGTCGTGACGTTGCCGCGCAACGGCACCACCTCGAGGTCGCGACCGTGGTGGCGCAAGAGCGCCTGCCGCCGCGTGGAGGTGGAGCCCACCCGCGCGCCGGGCGACAGCGGCAGCCCCGTCCCCGGGTGGCGGACGGCGTCGGCGCGCACCACCAGCACGTCGTGTGCGGGCGCCCGCGGGGTGACGGCGGCGACGCCGCGCCCCGTGCTGTCGTCGACGGGGAGGTCCTTCAGCGAGTGAACGGCGAGGTCGATGCTGTGGTCGCGCAACGCCGACTCCAGCGCCTCGGTGAAGAAGCCCTTGGCCAGCGGGCCCTGGAGGGGCACGTCGACGAGGCGATCCCCCTCGGTGTCGATCCGGACCAGCTCCACGTCCGCGCCCAGCTGGCGTGCCACCATCCCGCTCTGCGCCAGGGCGAGGCGGCTCTGCCGGGTTCCGAGCTTCATGTTTCTTCCTTGAGGGCGCCGATGACGGCGTGGCTGTAGCGACGGACGGCGTGCCGGGCGGCGGCGACGACCCGACGACGGGTTGCCGCGTCGAGATCCGCTACCGCGGCGGCAATAACCACCTCGATCTCCTCCTGGACGAACTGGTCGCGCAGCGCCTGCACCCTCGCCAGGCGCGCGCGCGCGGCGTGCGCCTGCTCGTGCGCGGCCCACTCGGCCATGGCGCGCTCCACCATGGCCTGGGCCAAGGCGCGCGTCTCGCCGTCGAGGCGGAGCCCGGGGCCCGACAGGATCGTGTCGAGGCACACCGCCGGACCCGCGACCTGGGCCGGTCGCCCGAGGTCCACCACCGGGATGCCCGCCGGGGGAACGAACCAGGCCGCCGGGGCCGATGTACAGATGATGATCGCCGATAGTTCCGTGCCGACGATGGCGTCGAGGGGCAGGAGGTCGGCCCGCGGCGTGCGGTTGAACATGACCGGCAACAGGCCCGCGCGCTCCACGCTACCGCGCACCTGCGAGCCGATGCGTCCCGCGCCCACCACGCCCACCGGGGCGCCGGGTGGTACGCCCAGGGGGGCGAGGTTGTCGACCGCGAGCTGTCCCATGCCGCGCCCACGACGCACCACGCCGCTCCGGCGGGCCTCGGCGGCCAGCCGCGAGGTCACCCGCGCGAGCGACGCGATCTCCGGGGCAGCGCGCCCCGCGGCGGACGACGCCGCGAAGCCCTCGTGGACTTGCGTACCGACGTCGGCCTCGCCCTCCACGAAGCTGTCGAGCCCGATGGTGATGCCGAGCAACGCCCGTACCGCCTCGTCGCCGAGCAGGAGCGCCGGGCTCACCGCCGCGCCAGCGTGTTGAAGTCGCGACTCCACCAGCGACTGCAAGATGGCGCCGGTCCAGCCAGCGTCGTCGGCCTCGACCAGCCACAACGACCGCGCGCAGGTGTGGACCTCCACCATGCCCCGGGCGCCCTGGGCCACCAGCCCCGCCCACAACTCCCCGGTCAGCGGCGCGGCGGCCACCGACCGCAGCGACGTGGGTGCCTCCCGCCAGGTGAGGCCCACCATCGCCAGCGATGGGTTGCGACGGGGCTTCACGCGACCACCCGCTCGGCCGCGTCGAAGCCGGAGCCCGCCGCGTCGTCCATCGCCCCCGCGCCGCACCAGGCCCCGGCCAGCGCCAGCCGAGCAGGCAACGCGGACAGGGACTGCAGCCGCTCGCGGTGCCCCAGCGTAGGCAGCGCGACCGCCCGCGGGCGGCGGACCAGGTGCAGGGCGTCGATGGACACGGAGCGCCCTGTGAGCGCCCGGTGCTCCGTGGCCAGGCGATCCCGCACGGCGACCTCGTCGAGTTCCACGGCGCCCGGTTCCCGGGTGCCACCGAGGAGGGTGACGCCGCCGAAGCTCCCGCCGGGCACCCGCCCGGGGAAGAGGCAGGAGGTGAAGATCGTGCCCAGCACCGCCGCGCCTTCCCGGGGACCGGCGAGGTATCCGAATCCGGGCGGGAAGGCCGCGCTGCCGCTGAGCCAGTGGGCCCCGAGGATCGGCGCGTACTCGAAGTTCGGCACCTCCATCCACGGAAGCAGGGCCCCGAGGCGCCAGGCGGGGCACGCCACCACCACCGCCTCGGCCTCCACCTCGGCGCCGCCCACGCGCAGCACCCACCCCTTGCCACGCTGCACGACCTCGTCGACCGCCGTGGCGACGTGACGGAGCTTGCCCGCCGCCGCCGTGCCGATCCGTCCCAGGCCACCCGCCAGGGTGAATGTGCCCCCCGGCGCTCTCGGGCGACGCAGGTAGCGCAGGACCGATCCCGACGCGTGCAGTGCCGGGAAACAGGCCGCCATGTCGAGTTGCTCCGGCCCGGCCGCCCAGATCCCGGTGACCAAACCGCCCACCACCTCATCGGCCACCGAGGTGCCAAAGCGAGCGGCGAACCAGTCGCGAACCGAGGGGCCGCTGGCCGGACTCCGGAAGATACCGGCGACCACCCTCAGCAGTTCGCCGAGGCCCAGCGGGAATCGCCGCAGGCGACCCCACCGCCTCAAGAACCGCGCCCCGCCGTCCAGGGGGACCACCTCGCCCGCGAGGCCGAGCCCATCGACCAGCGACAACAACTGTCGCGACCGGCCGAGGAACGTGTGCGGACCGGTCTCGATCGTCCAGCCCGGGGCCGGCTCCGCCGTCTGGGCCAGTCCGCCCAGCGGGCAGGGATCGTACACTGTCACCCGGTGCCCGAGCGCCTCGCAGCGCACCGCCGCCGCGATGCCCGCGATGCCGCCGCCGACGACCACCGTCTCCATCGCCTACGCCGTCTCCGAGTACCGACGACTTGCGATGTCACCCTCGAGGTAGCGGTCGAACACCGAGCACACGTTGCGGATGAAGAACTGTCCGAGCGGGGTGACGCGCACGGTGTCCTGTTCGATCACCACCAGGCCATCGTCGACGAAGGTGGCGAGGCGCGCGCGCTCCGCGGCGTACTCCCCGGCACCGACATCGGCGACGAAGGTGCAGAACAGCGACATGATGATCCGGCGACGCGCGATGTCGTCCTCGCTGAGGACGAGGCCGCGCTCCACCGGCAGCCCCCCCGCGCGCACCACCTCGGCGTACTTCGCCCGGTCCTTGGTGTCCTGGGCGTAGGCGCCGCCGAAGCTGCCGATTGCGCTCACGCCGAGGCCGATCTGGTCGAGCCCGCCGTGCGTGGTGTACCCCTCGAAGTTGCGCTGCAAGCTACCGTCGGCGAGCGCCGCCACCAGCGGGTCGTCGGCCGCGGCGAAGTGGTCCATGCCCACCTCCACGTAGCCCTCGTCACCCAGCACGCGCCGCGCCATCGTCCACATCCGCGTGCGCGCGTCGCTGTCGGGGCGTGAGAAGCGCTCCAACAACTTCTGCTGGGGCTTGAGCCAGGGCACGTGCGCGTACTGGAAGAGCGCGATGCGGCGTGGCGACTGTGTCGCGACCGCGTGCAGCGTGCGCTCGAAGCTCTCGTCGGTCTGCGACGGCAACCCGTACACGAGGTCCACGCCCACGTCGGCGAGCCCCGCGCCACGCAGGCTGGAGAAGGCCCGCTCCACCAGCGAGAAGGGCTGGGGGCGGTTGACGGCGGCGAGCACGGACTCGTCGACGTCCTGGACACCCAGGTTCACGCGGGTGAAGCCGACACCCGGCAGCGCCGCGAGCTCCTCCGGCGACACCGTCCGGGGATCCACCTCGATGGAGAGCTCCGCGCCCGGGGCCTGGGGCCACAGCGCGCGTAGCCCCTCGACCAGCCGGGCGAGGTCAGCCGTCCGGAGGAAGGTCGGCGTGCCGCCGCCGAGCGCCAGTTGTCCCAGCGTGCGATCGCCCTGGTGGCGGCGCCAGCTCGCCGCCTCGAGCAAGAGGGTGTCGACGTACTCGCTGCCGAGGTCGCGGTTGCCCCGGATCTCCACGTGGCAGCCGCAGTAGTGACAGAGCCGCTGGCAGAAGGGCACGTGCACGTAGAGGGAGAC
>CAYHRZ010000090.1:0-13328 GCA_964359125.1 uncultured Klebsiella sp.
CGGGCCCCCGGATGCCGGTCGTCCACACCAGGGTGTGCGCGGGGATCACCGCGCCGTCGTCGAGCGTCACTCGCTCCCGGTCGACCGCCGTGACTTTGCGGTGAACCACGACCGCCACCCCCGCCGTCCGCAGGTGGCGCGCGGCCACCTCGGCGTGTTCCACGTGCAACCCGCCGAGGAGCCGCGACCCCGCTTCCACGAGGTGCACCGACACCAGCGAGAGCGGGACGTTGGGGTACAGTCGCGACATGGTCCGGTGGAACATCTCCACCAGCGAGGCACACACCTCCACGCCGGTGATGCCACCCCCCGCCACGACGAACGTGAGCAGCCGCCGCCGGGTGTCACTGTCGGCCGCCTGGTCGGCCTGTTCCCACATCTCCACCACGTGGGCCCGCAGGCGGATGGCGTCCATCAGGGTCTTGAAGGGGAAGGCATGCACTTCGGCGCCGGGGATCCCGAAGTAGTTGGTCGACGCCCCCGCCGCGACGACGAGGTGGTCGTAGGGCAACTCGATGCCGTTGTGGAGCACCAGTTTCCGGGCGTCGGACTCCACCGCGCGGACCTTGTTCCGCAGGAATCGGATGCCCCGGGGCGCGCAGAAAGCACGCAATGGGTACACGATGTGGCGCGTCTCCACCGCACCCGTGGCGACCTCCGGCAGGAGCGGGTTGAACTGGAAGAAGTTCTCCTTGTCGACCAGGGTGAGCTTGATCTCCCCCCGCCGGTGCGCGGGCGTGAGCCGCTTGCACACCTCGAGCCCGCCGAAACCGCCGCCCACGACGACCACCTCCGGGGCGCTCAATCTTCGTCCCGCGCCCAGCGGAGGATGCGGGCTGCGAGGCTGGGCACCCGGTCCAACTGCGGGCAGTGCCCCCAGTCGTCGGGTTCCTCGACCTTGCCGCGCAGGTGCTCCCGGAAGAAAGCCACCGCCGACAGCGGGAGGATCCGCTCGGCCTTGCCCCACAACAAGAGCGAGGGCGCCTGGATCAGCGCCAGCGACTCTGCGCTCTGCGATGGCGAGTTTCGGAAACCCGCCGCCAGCGAGCGTAGCGCCGGCCGTGCGAAGTTCCGAGCCACGTCCCGGGCGATGAGCCGCGCGTACCACGTCGGGCGTGCGTGCAGGCGCTGCACGAAGTCCGTCGCCTTGCGGTGCGTGTCCATGTGGAAGGTCTGGATCACCGTCTCGCGCTCGTCGTCGCTCACCCAGGGCGCGCCGGCCGGTGACACCAGCACCAGCTTATGGACATTATCAGGCCTGAACTGGGCATAAGCCATGGCCAGCGCCCCGCCGAGCGAGTTCCCGAAGACGAGGGCCCGTTGGTTGCCCATCTCCACGTCCAGGACCTCGATGAGCGCGCCGAACATCGACTCCGGGGTGAGGTCGTCGGGGCTGTCGGACTGCCCGTGGCCGAGTTGATCCGGGATGAGGATCCGCCCGAAGTGAGGTTGCAGCCGGTAGACCAGGCGCCAGAAGTGCGCGGCCGCGTCACCAAAACCGTGAAGAATGAGCAGCGTGCCCTCGCCGCGCCCGGGGACGTCGAGCACGTGGACGCGCCCGAACGGGGTGGGGTGGAAACGGCTGACGGCGCCTCGCCGCCGGAGCAGCGCGAGTTGTACGCGATCCACCCAGTCCATCACCATCAGATCACCAGCCGTTCGGCGTGGCCGTAGGTCCGGCCGATGGCGAAGGCCCCGACGGGAATATCCCCATTTACACTTGATACATGTGATACAGCTCGACCCGACTCAGCGAGAGTGGTAGCCACGAGCGCAGAAAAGGGGCCGAACATGGCGCCGTGGCCCGAGAACCCCACTAGCCGCACGAGGTTCTTCACCTGGGGATCGAAGCCGAGGAAGGGATTGTGGTCGGGTGTGGTGGCGTAGTACCCCGCCGTGGTGGCCGTGATGCCCGCGAATTCCTCGACCGACGGGATGGCCTCCGCCACCGCCGCCCAGGCGGAGAACGCCATGCTGTCGGTGCCGCTCCGGTGCGAGAACGCCTCGTCGACCCGGTCCTGGTCCTCGTCCGCGAACTCCACCTCGGCGGGCGCGTCGTGGGCCCACCCCACCAGCATCGACTCGGCGTTCTCCGGCCGACAGTAGGCGCCGGAGGGCGTGATGGTGAGCGGCATGCCGAGGAGGGACTCCCGCGACATCGCCCCCGCCCGCTCGATGAACCACAGGTAGCGTTTCAGCGGCGCCACCGGCAGCGGGGTCGCGCCCAGGACGCTGGCGAGACGCGGCGTCCAGGCGTTGGTCGCGTCGACGAAGAGGTCGGCGGCGAAGCGACCTCGGGGCGTCGTGACCGAGACCAAGCGCTCTCCAACGTGTTCCGCCCCGGTGACCGGCGCGTTCTGGTACAAGACCGCGCCCAATCGCTGTGCCGCTGCCATCGCCTCGTTGTACACCGTGGCGGGGTGCAAGAAGCCGTCGGTGGGGCAGTGGGTGCCGGCCAGGACCGCCTCCCGGCTGACCCAGGGGAAGCGCGCGGACAGCGCCGCGCCCTCCAACAGCTCCACCCCGAGGCCGAGGGCCTGTTGCATCGCCACCCGCTGGCGGGCGCTTTCCACCTCCTCCTGCATCGCGAGCAAGAACAGGTAGCCGTTCTGTACGATGGGCACTTGGGTGCCGCCCACCCGCTCGACGAAGTCCTTGTAGAAGGCCACGGAGTACTGCATGCCGAGGACGGTCTCGACGGTGCTGAACTGCTGCCGGATGCCCGCAGCAGTGCGGCTGGACGAGCCCGCGCCCACGTGCCGAGCCTCCACCACGGTGACCGACCACCCCCGCGACGCCAGCGCGTGGGCCACGAGCGAACCGGTGATCCCGGCGCCAATGACGACCGCGCTCTGGGGCAAGGGCACTCCGCAGGGGGCGCGTCATAACGCGCGTTACGGGGGCCCCGGTGTTCCCGTCCTTCCGACAGCTGCTGGTGATCGGAATCGTCTGGGCCGTGGTGGCCTGGTACACCGTGGCGGTGTGGGCCATGAAGGCGGTAGATGCCCCATTCGGAGAGGCGTTCAGCACCTTCTACGCCCTTCGGGCCCCCATCGTGGGCGCGCTGATGGGACTCGCCTGGTCGCCGGTGTTCGCCCTCGGCTACCATCCTCGACGACTACGGCTGGGGCACGACGAGGGCCGAGACCCCTTCAAGGACGATCCGCGCCTGCGCCACCTTGTGCGCCTGTTCCGCGGCGCGCTGGTGGGGCAGGTGGTGGGTGGCGCGGCGACCTTCGCGCTGCTCTTCCTCTGGCCCAACGAGATGCAGAACACGCGCTGGGACGCGCTGAAATGGGGCTTCACGTTCTGGGGGCTCTACTGGTACATGTTCGTGCCCGCCGCCGCCGCCGCCGGGGTGCTGAGCGTGTGGATGGCGATGCGGCACCGCGAGATGAAGGGCGTGAGCCTGCGACCGGTGGTGCTGCTGATTCTCGACGGCGTGGGCTGGGGTCGTCGCGACGACACCGACGCGGTGTGCGTCGCCAACACGCCGACCCTCGACTCCCTCATCGGGCAAGCGCCGTGGACGCTGCTCAAGGCGCACGGGACGGCCGTGGGGCTGCCCTCCGACGCCGACATGGGCAATAGCGAGGTGGGCCACAACGCCATGGGCGCGGGTCGGGTCGTGGACCAGGGTGCGAAGTTGGTGGATCGGGCCATCGAGAGTGGCTCAATCTGGCAGGGTAATTCTTGGAAATCGATCACCCGCTGCCGCACGGTTCACTTCATCGGCCTCGTCAGTGACGGCAACGTGCACAGCCACGTCAAACACCTGCGCGCCCTGGTGGCCCGCGCGGTAGCCGACGGCGTGCAGCGCGTCCGGGTGCACGCGCTCACGGATGGTCGGGATGTATCAGCGCGCTCGGCGCTGCAGTGGATTATGCCACTTGAAGAAGAACTATCTAGATACACGGACGCATGTATCGCCAGCGGCGGCGGGCGCATGGTGATCACCATGGATCGCTACGAGGCCGACTGGGGGATGGTGGAGCGCGGTTGGCACACGCACGTGCACGGCCAGGGCCGGGCCTTCGCCAGCGCCAGCGACGCAATCTCGGTGCTCTACGCGGAGGACCCCGCGGTGGACGACCAGCGGTTGCCACCCTTCGTCGTACACCGCGACGGCTCGCCGGTAGGAACGATCCAGGACGGCGATGCCGTGGTGTTCTTCAACTTCCGGGGCGACCGCGCGGTCGAGATTTGCCGCGCCTTCGAGGAACGGGGGTTCGACAAGTTCGACCGCGGCGCCGTGCCCAGCGTCAACTTCGCAGGGATGATGCAGTACGACGGCGACCTCGAGCTGCCGAAGCACTTCCTCGTCGACCCGCCTTCCATCGGCAACACGGTGGCCGAGGCCATGGCGCGGGCGGCCATCCGCACGGCCGCGCTCGCGGAAACACAGAAGTACGGTCACGTCACCTATTTCTGGAACGGCAACCGCTCCGGCAAGGTCGACGACGAGTTGGAGGAGTACCTCGAGGTGCCCTCCGACAACGTGCCCTTCGACCGGGCGCCGGAGATGAAGGCGGAGCAGGTCACCGGTGAGGCGATCGAGGCCCTCGCCACCCGCCGCTACGACCACGTGCGCGTGAACCTCGCGAACGGCGACATGGTGGGTCACACCGGGAACTTCGCGGCGACGGTGAAGGCCATCGAGTGCGTGGACCGTTGCCTCGACCGCTTCGTCGCGGCGTGTCGAGAGCAGAACGCCATCCTGCTGGTCACGGCCGACCACGGCAACGCCGACGAGATGTACGAGTTGAAACCGGATGGCTCGCCGGTGCTGGTCGACGGCAAGCGCAAGCCGCGCACCAGCCACTCGCTCAACCCCGTGCCGTTCATCCTCGTGGACAGCGCGGGCGAGTGGACCCTCGCCGCCGAGGAGGGCGCCGGCATCGCCAGCGTGGGCTCCACCCTGCTCCACCTGCTCGGCGTGGCTCGCCCCGAGGGCTACGCCCCGTCCCTGGTGCGCCGTGCTCGTTGACCTCCGTTCCGACACCCTCACCCGCCCCACCCCGGGCATGCGCCGAGCCATGGCCGAGGCCGAGGTGGGCGACGACGTGTTCGGCGAGGACCCTACCGTCAACCGCCTGGAGGCCCGCGTCGCGGAACTACTGGGTAAGGAAGCTGGTGTCTTCGTGCCGAGCGGGACGATGGCCAACCAGGTGGCGATCGCCGTGCTCACCCGCCCAGGCGACGAGGTGGTGATGGAGGCAGACGCGCACCCCTTCCACTACGAGAGCGGTGGTGCCGCCGTGATCAGCGGGGTGACGATCCGGTTGGTGCAAGGCGACGGCGGCGTACTCGATCCCACCTCGGTGGCGACGGCGATCCGGGCGCCGAACGTGCACCACGCGCCAGCCACCCTGCTCAGCGTGGAAAACACCTCCAACAGGGGCGGAGGCCGGGTCACGACGGTGGACCGCTGCGCGTCGCTCTGTGCCGTCGCGCACGCCGCCGGTCTGCGCGCGCACCTCGACGGCGCGCGCTTGTGGAACGCGCACGTCCAGAGCGGGCAGCCGCTGGCTGCCTTTGCCCGCTCCTTCGACGTGGTCAACGTGTGCTTCTCCAAGGGGCTCGGCGCCCCCGTGGGTTCGATGTGGACCGGGCCGCGCGCCCTGGCCGAGCGGGCCCGGCGGTGCCGGAAGATGCTCGGGGGGGGCATGCGCCAGGTCGGGATCCTCGCCGCCGCCGCCCACTACGCGCTCGACAACCACCTGCCGCTCCTGGCCGACGACCACGCCCGGGCCCAGCGCTCGTGGGAGTGCCTGCGGAGCATGGGCTACGACGTGGAACCGGCCCCGGAGACGAACATCCTGTTCTTCCGCGTGCCCGATGCCCCCGGTTTCGTGGCCCGGTTGGCCGAGGCGGGCGTCCGGGCGATCCCGATGACGGCGACCCGCGTCCGGCTGGTGTTCCACCTCGACGTCGACGACGCGGGGGTGGAGCGCGCCCTCGAGGCCCTGCGCCGCCTGGCGCCCGGCGGATAGCAGGCGACGATGCTCCCGCTGGTCTTCGAGTTGACGAGTACCGCGTTCACGCAGGGCGCCACCGTGCCGGCCCGCCACACCTGCTCCGGGGAGAACGTGTCACCCGCACTGGCGTGGACGGCGCCGCCGGAGGGTACGGCCAGCCTGGCGCTGATCGTCGACGACCCCGATGCCCCTGGGCGGGTGTGGCAGCACTGGCTCGCCTGGAATCTCCCTGCCACCACCCGCGCAATCGCGGAGGGCGGCGTTGGCGCCACGATGGTGCAGGGCACGAATGACTTCAAGTCGGTCGGCTATGGCGGCCCCTGCCCGCCGCCGGGCCACGGGGCCCACCGGTATTTCTTCCGGCTCTACGCCCTCGACGCTGTCCTCGGCTTGCCCCCGGGCGCCACGCGCCCGGAACTCGACCACGCCATGAAGGGTCATGTCCTGGCGAGCACCGAACTCATGGGCAAGTTCTGGCGGTAGACTGTGCCGATGCTCATCCTCGCCTCCGTCGCCCTGGCCGTGCCCTTCTTCGCAGAGCGCTTCGACGGCAACGCCCTGCCCGCCGACTGGAAGAGCCGCGTCGTGGAGTCCACCGGCGGCGGGGAAGCCAGCAAGGTGAGCTTCGAGGAGGGACAACTCCTCGTGACCAACGGCAGGAACCCGAAGAAGTACACCGGCGTCACCCGGAAGTTCGAACTGCGCGGCGTCGAGTGGCTGCAAGTCCAGGCGCGGGTCACCACCGTGGACCTCGACGTCGAGGCCGCGGCCGCGCCGGGCGCGGTGTGCGACGTGGTGCTGCGCTTCGACGGTGGCGTGAACGAGCCCGCCCGCCCTTGTCGCCCCCGCGCCGACGGCGAGCCGTACACCCGCTTCGTGCCGGTGCCCGAGGGCGCGCGCGACGTGGAGTTCGCGATGTACAGCACGGTGCCTGGACAAGTTCGCTTCGACGAGATCCTGCTCGAGGCCACGACGGTCAGCTTCAAGACCGTCAACCGTGGGCACTACACCTACTACTGGCAGGGCGCCGACGGCTTCCGCGACGAGAACCTCGTCGCCAACGACGAGATTTTCGACAAGGCGGTAGCGCTCCTGGGCACCGGCGACACTTCGCACTTCGACGTGTGGAAGTACCCCGACGTCGCGACACTCGCGGCCTACACCGGCTACCAGGACCAGAGCTACGTCGAGGGCGACGTGCTCCACACCACCCAGCGCACCGACGCCCGCAGCATCGTGGGCATGCTCGCGCGGGCCTGGGGCACCCCGTCGCCCGCCCTGGCCGACGGTCTCCCCGTGCACGTCCTGGGCGAGTGGGAGGACCGCGAACCGCGGATGGTGACTCGCCGGTTGGTGGGCGAGGGCAAGTGCCCACCACTCGCGGCCCTGCTCGACGCGAGCCAGTACGCCACCCTGGGCGACGACCGCCTGCTTGTCGCGGGGGCCCTCGTAGGTTGGCTGGTGGAAACGAAGGGTTCGGCGGGACTCAAGGCGGTGTACGGCGCTGCGGACCCCGCCTCGGCGCTGGAGGGCGCCACCGGGATGAAGCTTCCCGACGCGGATGCGGCGTTTCGGAAGTGGCTGTGAGGGCGCTGGTCAGGTCCTGACCAGCGCGCTGCTTATGCTCTCGTGCCCGGAGAGCGCATGCGTGCATCAGTTCGAGAGCGTCGCCTTGTCAAGGTCGACGACCAGGTCCTGCGTCACTACCGCTTCGCTCGCCTCGACGCCGACGACACCGTGAGGGTGAGCGTGAGCGGTGGCGCGGCCCCCTACGAGGTCACGGCCAGCCGCACCTGGGCCCACCCACCCACCTGCTCCTGCCCCGACGCCCAGCGGCCCGAGGTGAGGGGCTACTGCAAGCACACCCTCGCGGTCCTCACCCTCAACGAGGACCTCGCCTGCCAGTTGCTCGAGGTTTACCTCTGATGGCCCGCAAGTCCTCCTCCAACCCCACGCTGCCCGAGGGCTACGGCTACGTGCGCCTCGCAGGACTCGTGCGCGCGGCGCTCCACGCGAAACTCTCGGTGCTCGTGCGTGGGCACCCCGGCGTGGGCAAGTCCACCCTCGCGCGGCAACTCGCCGACGAGCTGGGGTTGCCGCTGATCGACATTCGCCTCGCCCAGCGAGACCCGGTCGACCTCGCCGGGGTGTACTTCCCCGACCGCGACACGCAGACGCTCGTGGCCTACCCGCCCGACTGGGCGCGGCAGGCCGAGGCGGCGCCGGCGTTCGTGTTCCTCGACGAGATCAACGCCGCCGTCACCCGCCTGCACCAGGCGGCCGCCTACCAGATCGTGTTGGAACGCCGCGTGGGCAATGTCCATTTCCACCCGGACACGGTGGTGATGGCGGCCGGGAACCTCGAGGAAGACAACGCCGTCGTCACGTCCTTGTCCTCGGCCCTCTGCAACCGATTCGTCCACTTCGTGCACGACATCAGCGTGCCCGACTGGATCGACTGGGCGGCAGGCAACGGCGTCCACCCCGACGTCATCGCCTACATCGGCGCGCACGGGCTGGAGGCCCTCTACGACAACAACGGGGACGTGGCCTTCCCCACGCCGCGCAGCTGGGCGATGGCGGGCCAGTTGCTGAATCGTGCCGACGAAGACGACCGCAAGCACCTGGTGGCCGCCTGCGTGGGGCGCCCGGCCGCCGAGAAGCTCCAGAGCTACATGACGATTTACCGAAAGATCGACGCGGAGAAGATCGTGCGCAAGGGCCTCGCCATGGACTTCAGCGCCGCCGGGAAGTCCGAGGCGAGTTTCATCTACGCGGCGGTCTTCGCGGTGGGCACCTGGATCTACAAGGAACCCAAGCTGGAAGACGCCGCGCTGCCCAACATCGTGAAGTTCCTCCGATCGCCGGGCCTGGATGCCGAGTACGCGTTCTTGTTCCTGCGCTACCTGCGCAGCCACGACCGGGGCGTGTGGGCGCGATTGCGACCCATCCCCAGCTTCCGCGTGTTGGCCGCCGAGCTGGTGGGCCTGCGAAGGGCCAACTTCGCGTGATTCGAGGGGAGAAACTGGAGCAACCGGCCGCAGGGCCCGTCCCCGGCCAGCCGGACGGCGAGCACCGGCGCATCGCTGCCCTGCGGATGCGGCTCCTGGAGGATCACCCGTTCTGGGGCTACCTGCTGATGCAGGTGCAGGTGGTGCCCATGCCCTCGCTCCCTGCCATCGCCGCCACCGACTGCGTCAAACACATCTGGTACAACCCGCAGCTCACCTGTCACCTCGACCTCAAGCAGCTTGGTTTCGTGCTCGCCCACGAGCTGGGGCACCACGTCTACGCCACGCTGCAACGCGAGCAGGGTCGCGACCGTCACCTGTGGAACTGCGCCACCGACTACGCCATCAACCGGATCGTCGCTTCGATCCCTGATCCCGCCGTCTCGTGGCCACCCCGCGCCCTGTACCGGGTGCCCAGTGGCAAGATCCCCGGCATGGGCGTCCTCGAGATCCTACTGGACGCGCGCTTCGATGGGCTGGCCGCGGAGGTGATCTACGACCGGCTCCTGCAAGATGGGGGAAAGGGCCTGCCCGCCCGCGGCACGGTGCGCGTGGAGCTCGGCGACGGGGTGATCCTGCCCAACCTCCCGGACCACGGCGGTGGCCTCGACGTGCACATCCCCGGCGAACTCTCCGCCGAAGACCGCGAGCGGATGGGCGATCGCCTCCGCGCCGCCGTGGAACACTACCGGGCCAGCGAGTCCCGGGGCGCCATCCCCCTCGACGTGAGCCGCGACTTCGGCCAGAGCGCCGCAAGGGTGCCGTGGAGGCGCCTGCTGCGGGCGTTCGTGTCACAGGCCCGCTCCAACACCGAGTACGACGCCCGCAGGCCGCACCGCCGCTGGCTCGACGCCGGCGCCTTCGTGCCCTCCTGGGGTGGCGAGGCCACCGGCCTGGTGGTGGTTGCCCTCGACACCAGCGGCAGCATGAGCGCCCGGCAGCTCAGCCAACTGTGTGGCGAGATCCGCGCGCTGGCCCAGGAGGTGACCGACCTTCGCCTGGTCGTGGCCGACGCCCGTGTCCAGGAAACCGTCACGCTCGAACAGCTCGAGCCATGGCTGGCCCGCGGCAAGGCGCGCAGCGGCGGCGGCACCAGCCACGTCCCAGTTTTCGAGTGGATCCAGCAGCAGCGCTTGCAACCCGAGTGTTTCATCGGGCTGACCGACCTGTACAGCGCCTTCCCCACCACGGCGCCCGCCTACCCGGTGGTGTGGGTGGTGCCCGAGTCACACGGCACCGCGCCCTTCGGCCGGGTGGTGGTGGTGGGGTAGCTGCGGCTCCCCCCGTGGACGGAGTGGCGCCGGGCGCCGCGACCCACGTGGGTCGCGGCACCAGACCGGGGCGAGCCCGGCGGCCTACTTGGCCGCCGCCCCGAAGCCCACGGAGCGCGACTGCGGTCCCGCCTCGGTTTCCTCGGCGGCGGCGGTCGCGAGCAGCGCGTGGCTCACCGCACCCCCGGCGCGCGCGGCCCGGTAGGCCGCCTTCATCACCGCGTTCTTGATCTGCCCCCCGGTAAGCCGGTACTTGGCGCCCAGCGCGGTCACGTCGATCTCGCCGTCGCGCGGGAGGGTGGCCGGCAGCAGCCCGGCCCAGATGAGCGCGCGGGTGGCGGCGTCGGGCGGAGGGAAGTGAAGGTTCCACGCCACGCGCCGCGACAAGGCCCGGTCGAGCCGCTCCGCGAGGTTGCTGGCGAGGATCACCACGCCGTCGAAGCGCTCGATGTTGACCAGCAAGACGTCGACGCAGAGGTCGTCGTGGCGGGAACCGTGGTTCTCGCCCCGGGCCTGCAAAAGCGCGTCGGCCTCGTCGAGGAAGAGCACCGCGCGGTGGGCGCGGGCGTCGTCGAACAACGCGGCGATGTTCTTCTCCGTCTGCCCCACCCACATCGAGCGCAGGGCGGGAATCGAGGCCACCAGGAGCGGGCGGTTGAGCTCCCCGGCGATGGCCTCGGCACAGAGCGTCTTGCCGGTGCCCGGGGGGCCCCAGAACAGGGCCGCCGTGCCGGTGCCGTAGGTCACCTTGTGGCCCAGTCCCCAGGTTTCCAGCACGGTGCGCCGGTCGCGCACCGCGTCGACGATCTCGCGCACCTGCTCGGCCAGCGGCCCCGGGAGGTGTACGTCGGCGAGGCGGGTCTTCGGGCGGAAGAGGGTCTTGTCGGGGCGGTCGATCCTGCGGAGTTGCTGCAAGGCCGCGCGCTCGAGGTGGGCCTGGGTGATCACCGGCGGGCCGGCGGTCTCGCCCTCCTGGTCATGGACGACCTCGGCCACGGCCGTGAGCACGGCGTTCTTGATGTACCCGCCCGACATCTCGAACTGGCTGGCCAATGCGCCGAGGTCCACGTCGGCGCCCAGTGGCGCTTTCGGCGGGAGGTGTTTGCGCCAGATCTGTAGCCGCGCCTCGCGGTCCGGCTCCGGGAACGACAGGCGCAACAAGATGCGCCGCTCCAACGCCGGGTCCAGCGCCTCGGGGGAGTTGGTGGCGAGGATCGCAATACCCTCGAAACGCTCGATCTCCGTGAGCAAGACGTTCATCAGGTCGTTGCCCCGGCTCCGCGAGGCGAGCAACGACTCGCACTCGTCGAAGAACAGGACGGCGTCCTGGAGTCGGGCTTCCCGGAAAAGCGCCGGCAGGAACTGCGTTTGATTGTTGTGCTGGAGAAAGGTGGGGATGTCGACGTTGAGCACCTTGCGGCCAAGCTCGTGGGCGATGGCGTGGGCGGTCATCGTCTTGCCGGTTCCCGGCACGCCGTAGAACAGGCAGAGGATGCCCCGCCCGTACTTGATCACCTCGTCGAAGCCCCAGTCACGGCGCGCGGCCAGGTAGGCCTCGTGGTTCTTCACCACCGAGAGCAGGCGCCGCTTCTCGTCGGGGGCCAGCACCACCTGGTCCAGGTTGGCCAGGGGCTCTTCGAGACACGAGAACTCGACCAGTTCCGCGCCCATCCCCTCCATGCCCACCACGAAGGTGAAGGTGCGCGTCGTGACCTGGACGCAGGCCTCGAGCAGGTCCTCCGGCGAGGTGGCTCGGCGGGCGAGGTCCCGCGACACCAGGTCGTTGACGAGGAGCGGGGAGGTCTGCGAGAAGGCGCTGCGACGCCGCACCCGGTCCGCCAGGGATAGCTCGTGGAAGGAGAACACGTCGTCGACGGTGAGCGTGGCGTGGAACGGCGGAGAAAAATCGGCCTTCAGAGCGCATAGTGCGGCGGCCATTTGGCTACCGAAACCCGGCGCCACCGCGAGCAAGAGCGTGTTGCGCTCGAGGTGGTCGAGGCCGTGCATCGCGCAGAGACGGTCCAACGCCAGCGACGGTCCCTCTTCCCGGTTCCGCGCCAGGCGGGCGTCGATCTCGGCGCGGGCGGCGCGCTCCACGCGACCGTGCTTGGCGGCCCGTGCCCGGAGTTCGGCGGCGGACTCGTCGTCGTCCTCGGCGTAGCGGCGTCCCCGGCGTGGCGCAGGCTCCGCGCCGTCGCGGCGCGCGGCGAGCGCCTCGCTCCCGATGCGACGGCACCGCGCTTCGATCCACCGCAGCTCCTCCTGCAGGTAGTCGAGGTCGCTGGGAAAAGGCAGGACGGGCTGGGTGGGCTTGGGCACGTTGTCTCCTCGGTCGGGCACACTACGCCGGACCAGGACAAGCTAAACCCCGTTTTGCTCAGGACCTGACGCGTCGAGAAAAAAGGAGCAGCGCCCAGGGCGCAAGCCACGCGGGCGATCCCGCCGTGGCGCAGCCCGTGGCCGCCTCCGGCCGCGTGAGGCTGGCCTGTCCCGATGACTGCGGGTCGTCGGCGCCCTTGTCCCCACCGTCCCCCGTGTCGCCCCTGTCATCAACGGGCACCGGCCAACTCGCCGCCTCGTCGACCATGTCCCAGAAACCGGGATCCCGCCCCTCGTAGTCGAGGGCCCAGAAGCCGACGCCGCCGATCTCGCGGTCCACCGCGTACTCGATGCGGGCCCGGACGCTGTCGTGGTCGGGGTACCACACTTGCTCACCGGGCGGCAGGTAGTAGGGCGACCAGGTGACCTCGTCGTACAGCGCGTCGTAGTTGCGGACCTCGTCGAGGGCATCGACCATGGTCACCGACCAGCCGTCGCCGTAGCTCGAGGCCGGGACCCCGTGGTCGGCCTCCCAGGCCTGCCCGTAGAGCGGCAAGCCGAGGATCACCTTCGCGGGGTCGGCGCCGCTGTCGAGGTAGTCGTCGACCGTCCAGTCGAGCGACCAGTCGCTCCAGGGGTCGCCGCCGTACAGCGGGTCGTTGGGCCCGGGGCTGCCACTCGACCAGTGATAGCCGTAGCCCATGATGAACAGCCCGTCCGACACGTCGGCCAGCGCGGCGTAGTCCCAG
>CAYHRZ010000091.1:0-13321 GCA_964359125.1 uncultured Klebsiella sp.
CGGAGACGCTCGGCGACGACGAGCGCGCCTACATCCAGGACGAGTTCGTGGCCCTGGCCTCGGAAGTGGACCGGATCGCCAACACCACCGAGTTCAACGGCATGCAACTCGCCGACGGGACGACCACGACGCTGGCGGTGCAGGTGGGCATCAATGCCACCGCCAACGACCAGGTCGACATCACCATGGGCGACCTGCGCGCCTCCACCCTGGGCGTCGACACTGGCACCCTCGACCTGAGCACCTCGTCGGGCGCCTCCTCGGCCCTCGACGCCCTGGACTCGGCGGTCGAGAGCGTGTCGAGCTACCGGTCGGACCTCGGTGCCGCCGAGAATCGCCTCAACAGCGCCTTGAACAACCTCGAGGTGTTCATCGAGAACACCGTGTCGGCCGAGAGCCAGATCCGCGACGCGGACTTCGGCTACGAGTCGGCGGAGTTGGCCAAGCAGCAGGTCTTGCAACAGGCCGGTGTGGCGGTGCTGGCGCAGGCCAAGCAGCTCCCGGCGGCGGTCACGCAGCTGCTCAACAGCTAGCGTCCCCCGGCGTGGCGCCTCCTCCCGGTCCAGGCCGGGGGGGGGTTGCCCTCTTTTTGCGGCAGTGCCCGATTCGGTTCCTTGTGACCGGCAAACGAACCTCAAGTTGCCCAGCGACGCGTCCGATCCCCCCCTCGAGGAACCCCGCCCGTGCCCATCACCGTCGACGGCATCGTCTCCGGCATCGACACCACCAGCTTGATCGACAAGCTGGTGGAGGCCGCGAGCATCCCGATGACGGTGATGCAGGAGGACGTCGACGAGCTGGGCGAGGTCGCCGACGCCTACGACGAGCTGCGCACCCTGCTCGACTCGGTGTACGAGGCGATGGAGGCGATCGACAGCCCCGCCGACATGCGGGCCGCCACGGGCAGCAGTTCCGACGAGGACGTCCTGGGCGTCACCACCGACGGCACGGCGGTGAGCGGCCGGTACACCGTGGAGGTGACCTCGTTGGCGTCCGAGGAGACGGAGGTGTCGCAGGGCTACAGCGACCGCTCGTCGACCGGGGTGATCCCGGAGGGCACGCTGACCATCACCTACGCCGGCACCGCCACCGAGCTGACGATCGACTCGACGAACTCCTCGTTGGAAGACCTCGCGTCGTTGATCAACGAGAGCGTCACCGGTGTCACCGCCTACATCATGGACACCGGCGACGCCACGGCGCCGTACCGCCTGGTGATCGCCGGGATGGACACCGGTGCCAGCAGCACGGTGGAGGTCGACACGTCCGGCCTTACGGGCACCGGCACCGTCCCCACGTTCACGGAGACCTCCACCGCCGCCGACGCCGCCCTCACGGTCAACGGCATCGCCATCACCCACGCCGACAACGACGTGGACGGCGTGGTCGAGGGCATCACGTTCAACCTCAACGACATCAGTACCAGCGCGGTCACGGTCGTGGTGGAGACCGACGTCGACACCACCGTGGCCAACATCGAAGCGCTGGTGACCGCCTACAACTCGCTGCGCACCTACATCAACACCCACCGCGCCTACGATTCCGAGAACGAGATCAAGGGCGAGTTCGTGGGCGAGAGCATGGTGGTGAACCTCATGCGGTCGTTGCAGTCAGTGATCTCGCAGGCCTACGACACCGGCAGCACCTACACCTCCCTGGCGTCGATCGGTTTTGAGACCCAGCAAGACGGCAGCATCGAACTCGACACCGACGCCCTGGAAGCGGCCCTCGCGGCCTCCCCCACCGAGGTCGGGGCGCTGTTCGAAGCTGACAGCGGCGGCCTCGGCGACGCGCTCAAGGCGATCTTGGACCTGTACCGCGACGAGGACGAGGGCTTCCTCGCCACGCGACAGGAGGCGATCAACGAGCACATCGAGACGCTCGAGGAAGACATCGCCGACTTCGAGGACCGCATGACCGCCTACGAGGCGCGGCTGCGAAGCCAGTTCCTGGCCATGGAAATGGCCATGGCGAAGATGCAGGACGCCCAGTCGCAACTCGACGCCCTGTTGAGTAGCGCGAAGTCCGACGACGACAACTGAGAGGAGACCACATGAACGGCATTGCCGCGTACCGCACGAACCGAGTCCACGGCGCCACCGCCGGTGAGCTGGTCGTCTTGCTTTTGGAGACGGCCTCCGCGCGCCTCTCCGCCGCCCGAGCCTGCATGGAGGCCGGCCAGCGCATGGCGTGGATCGCCGAGTTGGCGAAGGTGCGTCCCATCTACATCGAACTCTTGATGGCGCTCGACCACAAGGCGGCGCCCGAGTTGACCCGGAACCTGCACGTCACCTACGCCTGGGCCATCCAGCGGCTCGGCGAGGTGGGCAAGACCGGGGACCTCGCGGCGATCCAATCGCTCGTGAAGGTAAACGACACACTTCTCGACGCCTTCCGGCAGGTGGTGATGCTCGCCCCGGCAGAGGCGGCAGAGGCGGACCCGACGGACGAGGCGGTGGCCAAGTGAGTCAGGACCCGACGCAGCTCGAGCGCATGCTCGCCCGCCTGGATCACCTGGCGCACGCTTGGTCGACCGGGACGCCGGTGCGCGTGAACGAACTCGCCCGGGTCATCGCCGAGGTGCAAGCGCTGGCGGCGACGTGCCGGGGCGCCGACCTGGCCGCCCTCTCGGGACGGGTGGCGGCGCTCAGCGCGGCCGTGGGCAAGGGGCGAGCCCGCGCCGAGTCGGAACTGGCCGCCATTCCCGCACGGCGGCGGGCGGTGCGGGCCCACGCCCCGCCGCCCCCGGTCGAGACCGGCACCCGGCTTCGGCGCCGGGCCTAGGGAGGATCGATGTTCATCTTCAGTGTTGTTCTCGCTGCCGAACCCGCCGTCACCGAGGTGGCGGTGGGCGTCGCCGGCACCGGCGAGGCGGTGTTCCAGGAGGCCCTGGCGCGGGTGTACGACGACATGCCGGGCAGCCTCGCGGCCGAGGTGGTGTTGAGTGCGCGCACCCGCTGGCCGATCGAGGTGAGCATGGAGCTTGGCTTCCGGCAGCTGGCAGGCACCCGGGAGGGGGGTGAGAGCCCCACCTCGTTCTGGTACGCCCCGGTCACGGTCCTCGCCTCCGGCCGCTACGACGCGGGGAGCGTGGCGCTCCTGGCGGGTCTCGGGCCGTCCTGGGTGGCCTACGGCGAGTCGCCGGGGGAGGCCCTCGACGTCGAGCGCTCGGACGGCGGTGCCCGGCCGGGCGTGTTGTTCGAGGCCAGCGGGCGCTGGCACAGCCCGTGGCTGGCGCCGTCGTTGCACCACCCCGACGAGGGCCCGCGGGGCATGGACCTGTTCCTGTCCGTGGGCTACCGGTACAGCGACGTGTCGGACGCCGCGCGGGCGGCGACCTGCATGGAGGCCCCCTGCGGCATCGACCTCAGCGCCGCCCGCGTGTCGGCGGGCGCGATGGTCCGGTTCTAATGAGCCTCCTGGCGATCGCCCTCCTGGGGCTGGGCCCGGCCTTGGCCGGGCCCTTGCCGCTGGAGCTGTCGCCGGGTGCTCGGGTGGAGGTCCTTCCCGCGCAGGCGGGACGAGTCGACGTGCTGGTTCACGACAACAGCGTGGACCTACGCGGGCAGGTGGCGGCCCTCCACCACCCTTCGCTGCGCACCGCCCGGGCCACCGACACCGGCACCGACTGGGTGCTGAGCTTCAACTTCCGGGACCGGCACACGGGTGTACGGGTGGGTGAGGGTGGACTCGAGGTGGTCGCCCTACCCGCGCCGGTCGAGCGTCCACGCCCCGCGCGCGAGCTCTCGGCGTCGGTGGGGGAGGTGCCGCAGGCCGAGGCCTGCGCCGCGGCGCCGGTACCGATCGCGGTTCTCTCCCTGTCGCAGGCGAGGTGGGCGGACCCGGCCGTGGTCGACGCGCTGAGCGTGCCCACGTGGGGGGAGGCCGAGCCGACTGGGGGCGGCTGGCACCTGGTCGACGAGGCGAGGGAGGCCCTGGCCTCCGGCTCGGCCCCGAGGGCGCGCACCCTGTACCGCCTGGGGGCCTTGCACCGCGACCTCGGACACCTGAGGGAGGCCGCTTGGTACTTCGGCGAGGCGGCGCTCGCGGGCGGCGACGCCGGTGCCAGCCACCTGCAACGGGCCGCGGCCCTCGTGAAGGTGGGGCACCTCGAGCCGGCCACCCGCGCGGCCCGGAGCGCCGTCGATGCCGGCGCCTCGCCGGCGTCCGCCCTGCACGTCGTGGCGCTGGCGGCGTGGTTGCAACGCGACGCGGACGCAGCCGCCTACGCGCAGGTGTTGGCCGAGAACGCGGCCACGCCCGGGGCAAGCTTGCTCGCGGGCGTGGTGTTGGCCGGGACCGGCTGTCACGACGCCGCTGCCACGACCCTCGCCGCGGTCCTGCCCTCGTTGCCGGCGGCGCCCCGCGCCGTCGCCATGATGGCGCTGGCCGAGGCCCACCTCGTGGGGGGGGACTACGAGTTGGCTTCCAAGGCCCTCTCGCGCATCCCTCCAGTCCACCTGCCCGCCGAGGCGCGGCCGCTGTTGCGCGAGCGGGTGCGGGTGGCGGCGCTCGCACCGCGAACGCCGCTGTCCTGGCCCGATTCGGTGCCGGACTTCCGCCGCGAGGCCGACGACCCGGGCCCGGGGGGCGCCGAGTCGTTGTTCGTGCTCGGGCAGCTCTACGCCGCCTCGGGCGAAGATCGGGAGGCCATCGGCAGCCTCGCCGAGCTCGTCCGGCGTTACCCCCACCTGGCGGTGAGGGAGCCGGGCGAGGCCCTCGTGGCGCTCTGGGCGCGGCGTACCGCAGAACTGCTGGCCTCGGGACGAGAGATCGACGCCGTCCTCCTCCACCGGGGGGCCTGGGACGACGCGCTGCTGGTTCACCTCGACGACCTCGGACCCCTCGAGGTCATGGCCGCCGCGCTCGCGGACCAAGGGTTCCCCGACCAGGCCCTCCTGGCCTGGCGAGCGGTCGCCGAGGCGCGCGAGGCCCGGGGCTTGCCCAGTCACCACGCCGTCCTGGCCCTGGCCCGGTTGTTCGTGGAGACGGGGGCGAATGCCGACGGGCTCGACGCCATCCAGTGGCTTCGCCGCCACCACGCCGACCCCGGCTGGCGCGGGGAACTCGCGGATCTCGAGGCGAAGGCCCGGCAGCCGGTGGCGGGGTCCCCGGTGACCGATTGTTCCGGCGTGGACGCGACGGTCGGCTCGGGCCCCGCCGCGATTTGCGCTAAGATCAACGAGGAAGAAAGCGAGCAGAAGGCGTTCGTCGCCGCGCTGTCGCAGAAAACGGTCGCGGCGCGCTAAACATCTGCCGCCGCTGACCGATGTGGAACATGGAGGCATTCTCCATGACCAACATCCACGGAATCCAACTCTTCGACGGCCTCTCACAGGGCCTGGAGAACGTGTTGGACTTGCGCCGGGCACGGCACGCGCTGGGCGCGTCCAACATCGCGAACGCGGACACCCCCGGCTACCTCGCCAAGGAGTTGCCCTTCGACTCGCTACTGCTCGAGGTGATGGGGGCGCCCCTGGCCGGCGAGGCCGTGTCGGTGGAGGACCGCGCGGTCGAGACCATGTGGGAGCGGGAGGCGCCTGAGGCGTCGCTCGACGGCAACTCGGTCGACGCCGAGCACGAGGCAACCCAACTCATCCAGAACCAGGTGATGTACGAGGCGGTGGCCGGGGGACTCTCCCGCCGGCTGGCCATGCTTCGCTTCGCCGCTTCTGACGGGAAGATGTGATGGCCGACATTCTTGACACCTTCGCGATCGCCAGCAGCGGCATGTCAGCGGAGCGCACGCGCCTACAGAGTATCGCCTCCAACATGGCCAACGCGCGCACGACGCGGACCGAGGACGGCGGCCCCTACCAGCGGCAGGTGCCGGTCTTCAAGTCCGAGTCCGTCGACCCGTTCGGCAACGCCCTCGACGTCGCGGCCAGCCGCGTGGTGGTGGAGGAAGTGAAGGTCGACGACCGCCCACCGGTGCGGGTGTACGACCCCAGCCACCCCGACGCGGGCCCCGATGGTTTCGTGGCCTACCCCGACATCAGCGTGCTGCAAGAGATGGTCGACCTCATGACCGCGCAGCGCACCTACGAGGCCAACGCCAACGTGGTGGAATCCACCCGCGACATGGCGATGACGGCGCTCGGGATTGGGAGGTAGCCCATGGTGAACGGCATCCAACCTGGACTCGCGGGGCTCGAGGAAGCCCTCGCCCATGCCCAGGGCAAGCAGAAAGCTGGGCGCGCGGAGGAGGGGGGCGCGGACTTCGGCGCCGCCATGGTCGACGCGGTGCAAGGGGTCGAGAACCACCAGGCACAGGCAGACAATGCCATGTTCCGCGTGGCCAGCGGCCAGGAGACGGACCTGCACGGCATGATGATCGCGTTGGAGGAAGCCAACATTGCCCTGCGGGCCATGGCGAGTGTCAGGGACAAGGTGGTCGAGGCCTACCAGCAGATCTGGAACATGCCGATCTGAGCCTGGCGGCCCGCCGTAGTCGCGCCCCAACCGTTGTCGCGCGGTTCATCGCGGCTGGGATCGCCTCCGCCGGAGCACCCCTAGCGCCGCCACGCCGAGCCACGCCGAGGCTCCACCGGCGTCGCAACCGCAGGCCGCCGCTCCGTCCTGCTTGTCCAACTCGCCGTCGTCGTCCTGGGTGGGGGTGCCGTCGCAGAAGCTCTCCACGCAGTTGTAGTTCTGGTCCCAGTCGTCGGCGTACACCGTGTTGTTCGGCTCGTAGATGTAGGTGTGGTACAGCACCAGGTCCTCCTGGGCCTGGTCGGGCGTGTACCGGAAACGCATCCGGGTGAGGTGGTGGCTCCAGTAGTCGCCCTGGTAGCCGAGCAAGGCGACGTCGTCCTCGGTGAGCGCGTAGCCCGTGCAGGGGTTGCAGTCGTACGGCAGCCCCGCGTACTCCACTGTCCAGGCCCCGGCGCCCTGCTTGTCCCACGTGTCGACGAAGTGATCCTCGTAGAAGGTGTCGAAGTCGTCGCCCTGGGGGTCGCCCCAGATGCAGCGATCGGGCACCTCGAACTCGGTGTAGTTCGCCAGCCCCGTTCGCCCGTCTTCCCGGCTGTTGATCGCGTAGACGATCATGTCCTGCACGCCGGGCGAGTTCAGCGTCGCCAGCCGGATGGGGATGGCGAACATCTCGCTCTCGTACGAGATCTGCAGCGGCGACAGGGGCAACCCGTTCGCCTCGGCGGCGGCGTCGGCCACCTTGGCGGTGAGGAAGTAGCTCCCGGCGTCGATGTACTCGGCCAGGCGCTCGTCGGCCCCCGCGGGCAAGAAGTACCCCTTCGCGTCGAGGTAGTCCTTCAGCCCGGACGATTCCGTCGAGGAGAGGATGGTCACCTCGTACTCGCCCACCAGGTAGTTCGCCTCGACCTCGACGTCGGCGTCGGTGTCGCTGTCGGTGTCGCTGTCGGAGCTGTCGCTACCTGAGAGCGCGACGCCGCCGCTGTCGCGGGGGCATCCCGCGTCGTTCACGCGCATCGGCGCCGAGTAGGCGTTCAGCCGCGCGAAGATGTCGGCGTCGAGCGTGGTGATCTCGTCTTGTTCGAGCACGGTCGACACCGGCAGCACCAGCGCGAACTCCTGCTTGTCGCCGTAGGGGTTTACCGACACCGAGAATGTGGTGCGACTGCCCTCGCGCACGATGGCCACCTGGGCCACGTCGAAGCTCAGCGAGGAGGGGGTGCCGGTGGCCACCGTGGGGCAGGCGTCGGCGGGGGGAACCAGGGCCAGGAGGAGGGTGATCATGCGCCAGCGTAGCCGACGACGTGCCCACTCACCCGGGAAGTTTTGCCACGGCGCCGGGACCCACCACCGACGCCACGCAGGCCAACTCCTCCGCGTCGAGCATCTCCTCGTGGACGACGACGTAGTCGATGCCCCAGCCCCTCAACTCCGCGAAGCCCTCGTCCAGGCTCTGGTGGCTGTCGTGTGCTAGCCAGGCCCGCAGCGGGGGGTTCCCGTCGCGCGACACCGTGTGGACCTCCGCGTCGCCCAGGCAGGCCATCATCGACTGGTACACCGCGTTGCCCCGCCACGGCGCGGGCAAGAACACGTTGAGGGTGTAGGGCACGGGTTGCCCGTGGACGGCTTGGAGCCCGAGCCACTTGCGGTTGCGGTCGCGGTACTCGGGCGGGAAGTCCCACCTTCCACCCGGCGAAGGCGTACCGACCACGTCGAGGCTCGCCGCCGGTAGCGGCCACACCGCCGGTGATACAAGCAGTGTATCAAGTATCACCCCTCCACAGGCTGCTGCGGCCAGCCGGGGCCGGCGCCCCAGTGCCGAGGCCGCCGCGGCCAGCACCAGCAGCGGCAAGACGACAAGGCGATACGGGTGGTGTATCGACCGGAAGGGTGAACCGGGGAAGTACAGGATCGCCGCGGGAAGCGGCACGACGTGGCCCCCGACCCGCACCGGCTTGCTCCCCAGGTGCAGGGCCGGGCCCAGCGCGAGGACGCTGGCGAGCAGCATCGCCTTCCACCAGCGGCGCGCCCCGGCCGTCGCGGCCAGCATGGCCACCAGCCCCAGGTACGCCACGTGGCGGATGCCGAAGTTGCCGCGGTCCCGCAAGTCGGGGAAGAGGCCATCGCCCGGTACGACGAAGCTCAGCAGGTCGTTCGCGGGGAGGTGAACGAAGTCCCAGCCCGGCGCGCTGTCGGCCCGCACCAGGCTCTCGGGCTGGGCGAGCGTCCACGCCACCGCGAGCAGGGCCGGGCTCGCCACGACCGCCGCGCCCAGGCCGATGCTGATACATTTTTTGAGTATCACTTGTATCGGTGCCCTGACGCTCAGCGCCGCCATCAGCACGACCACGCCGCCGAAGAGCCCGTAGTAGCCGTTGGCCAGTCCCAGCCAGCCCCAGGCCAGGACCGGCCACCAGCGCGAGCCACGCCCCTCCATCGCGCGGATCGCGGAGAGCAAGAGGAGCGGGAAGGGGAAGAGGTGGAGGTACTCGCTCACCCCGGAGTGCACCAGGCCGAGGGCGAAGGGCGAGGCGCCAAAGATCACACCGGCCAGGAGGCCCCCCGCGCGCTGGCCGCCCAGGCCCACGCCCATGGCGTAGGCCGCCAGCATCGCCGCCCACACCTGGGTGATCACCGCGAGGGCATAGGCGGTGCCCGCGCCGGCGAGGGCGGTGAGCGGGGCCCACGACAGCGCCCCAAGGGTGTCGGGGAACCAGAGGGTACCCCCACCGGGGAGGCCAAACTGCGTGGCGCGGACGGGCAACTCCCCGCGGCGCAGCTCGTCGACCACCCACCAGTAGCCGTGCAGGTGTTCGTAGGCGTCGGACTGCGGGTGACCCGGTATGGAGCTGCCGAGCGTCGCCGCCGCGGGCCAGGTGAGCAGCACCGCCAGTACCCCCAGCGCCACCGCCGCCGGACCGTGGGCGCGAAGGTGAGGAAGCAGGCGGCTCGGCACCGCCCCGATGTACCGCGTCGTGGCCCGGGGGCGATCTTTTTGTGCGCCTGTCGCTCAAGCCCTGGAGGGGGTGACCGATGCGGAGCGGGAACCCACTCGGTGCATGGACAACCTGAAGACCCAGCTCAGCGACTTCTGGACCGGGCTCGACGAGTCTCGCCGGAAGGTGCTCTTGCTCTCGGTGGCGGCCGCGCTCACCGTGATCGTCGGGGTGGGCGTGTGGGCCGGGCAGCCCAGCTACGTGACGCTGAGCCGGGTGAACGACGGCGATGCCCGCGCGGCGATCACCGACCAGCTCAGCCGGTCCGGCGTGCGCTGGCGGGTGGCCGCTGACGGGGCCACGGTGGAAGTGCGCCAAGAAGACGAGGCCACCGCCCGCCGCGAGGCGGCCGGCGAACACGGCCTGGTGGGCATCGACGGCGTCGAGCAACTCGACCCGTGGGTGACCCCCTTCCAGGAGCAGTTGCACAAGCAGCGCATGCTCCAGAACGACCTCGTCAAGGCGATCAACGGCATCGAGGGCGTGGAGAAGAGCACCGTTCACCTCAACATCCGGGGTGCCAGCGACTTCCTCTCCGACCACCGCAGCTCCACCGCAGCGGTGACCGTTCGCAGCGACGACGGCGTGACGCTGAGCCGGGAGATCGGCCGCTCCATCGCGCGGCTGGTGTCGCACTCGGTGCAGGGCATGACCGAGGCCGAGGTGTCGGTGATCGACCAGCGCTCTGGCCGTGCCCTCTGGGCCGGCGAGAACGTCGACGACGTGGCGCAGGGTGCCGGGGACGAGGCGCAGAAGCGGGGTGAGCGCATCGCGCAGCAGGCCACCGCCGCGTTGGCCGCCGTGCTCGGCAGCCCCGACAAGGTGCGGGTGACGGTGTCCGTGGATCTCACCACCGCCTCCTCGCAGTCCACGGTGAACGCCATCGACCCCGACAGCGCCGCGGCGCTGAAGGAGAAGCTGGAAACGCAGGCGAACGGCTCCAACCGTGCGCAGGGCGGCGAGGCCGGCGTGAGCTCCAACGAGCCCGGTGCGAGCCCCGGCACCGGCGCGACCACCAGCAAGCGCGAACAGGTGGAAACCGCCTACCAGTACACCACCACCCAGACGACGACTGTGCAGCCAGCGGGCGAGGTCAAGCGGCTCAGCGCGGCGGTGTACGTCGACAGCGCGGCGGTGGCGGCCCTCGCCACGGCGGGCGGCCTCGACAACAAGGCCATGCAGCAGACCCTCACGGAGTCGGTCCGCGCCGCCCTCGGCGCCAACGACCAGCGCGGCGACAGCGTCGTCGTGAGCTTCGTGCCCTTCGCCGAACCTGCGCTCAGCGACGCGACCATCGCGACGGCGGCCCTGCCCTGGGAGAGCCTCGCCAAGAGCGCGGTGGCCCTGGCGGCGGTGGTGCTGAGCCTGCTGTTCGTGGTTCGCCCCCTGGTTCGCCAGGTGGGCGCGCCTCGCCCCGCCGCGGCGGGTGCCGACGGCCGGGTGCTCGCCGAGATCGGCGACGACGGGGTGAGCCGTCCCCGCCGCAACGCCGACGGCACGGTGGTGGAGGGACTGGAGGGCGACGACAACGTCATCGACCTCGCCTCCCGCCTGCGCGCCCAGGTCGACAGTTTCAAACACGTCAGCGCCGAAGACGTCAGCGCCCTGGTCTCTCGCGAGACCGACCACAGCGCCGAGGTTCTACGCCGCTGGATGCGTGGATAAAGGAGTTCCATGGCCGCCCTCGCCCAGCGATTCGACAAGAACGGCCCTGCGGTCGCGAACCCGGCGCCCGCGCAGCGGGCCGCCGATGCGCTCAGCGGGCTGGAGAAGTCCGCGATTCTCGTGATGTACCTGCACCACGACACGGCCAGGGAGATCCTCCGCAAGTTGTCGGACGAGGAGGTCAAGAAGCTGGGCATGGCCATCGCCGGCATCTCTGACGTGGCCGACGACGTGATCGAGTCGGTGGTGGGCGACTTCATCGTGTCGCTGCAATCCGTGTCGCTGGTGCCCTACACCGGTCGCACCTACGCGCAATCCGTGCTCCCGGGCCTCGTCGACGAGGGCCGCCGTCACGTCGTGGCCGGGGCGATTCGCCGCCGGGTCGGCTCGGACTTCGCGGAGTTCGTCAAGGCACGCACGGCGCAGGCCGTGGCCGCCGTGTTGCGCGAGGAGCACGCGCAGGTCCAGGCGGTGGCCCTGCTCCGCATGGGGCCGGAGAACGCCAGTCGCGTGATGAGTTGCCTGGACCCCGAAGCCCAGTTCGACCTCACCGTCCGCATGGCCCGCGCCGAGCGCGTCTCGGGCGAGCTGGCCGACGACGTGGAAGACGCGATCCGCGCCTCGCTGGAGGACCAGGACGACCCGTTGCCCATCGGCGGCCCCCAGTCCACCGCGCGCATCCTCGGCCGGCTGCCGCGGGAGAAGAACCAGGTGGTCATCGACCGCCTCCGCGACGAGGGCAGCGAGCTGGGCGAGCGCCTGCAGCGGCTGATGGTGGTGTTCGAGGACCTGATGTTCCTCGACGACCGGGCCATCCAGGCCCTCTTGCGGGTGGTGGAGCGCCCCGACCTGGTGATGGCGCTTCGCGGTGCCTCGCCGGAGCTGCGTGCCCGTTTCCTCAAGAACCTCTCCAGCCGGGCCGCCGCCGACCTGGTCGACGAGATGGAGGTCCTCGGTTCGCCCCGGAAGGCTCAGCTCCGGCAGGCCCAGGAAAACGTCACTGCGGCGGCACAGCGCCTCCACGACGACGGGGTGATTGTCCTGGTCACCGGCAACGACGAGGACACCTAGGTGTCGGCCTTCGTGGGCCTTGGTGGCCGCCGGGGCGACTTCGCGGCGGTGATTCCGCAGGGTCGCCGGGGTTTCCAGGGCGGGCTGGGGAGCGAGCCTGCGGCGCCCGCGCCGGCCGCCGCACCGGTCACGACGCTGGTCGACAACCGCCCGCCCGAGCCCGCCGAGTCCCCGGCTGCGCCCGAGCCCACCGCCGCCGAGCAGCAGTTCGCCGAGAACGAGGCGCTGCGGGCCCGCGAGCACGAGATGTTGCTCGCCGAGCTCGAGGCCGAGCGAAAGCGTCTCCGCGAGAGTACGGCCCGGATCGGCCAGCTCTGCGGGGAGCTGGTGCGCCTGCGGGGACAGGCCCTCCAACAGCTGCGCGAGGGCGCGGGCCCCTTGATGGTGGAGGGCGCCCGGGCGCTGGCCACCGAGGGCCTGCGGGCCCAGCCGGAGCTGCTGGCGCGGATGGTCGACGAGGCGTGTGACGCCGTGGGACGGGTGGGTGCGGTGGTGCGCGTACACCCGGCCGACGTGGAGCAGCTCCAGCCCCTGCTCGCGCCGGGCATCGAGGTGATCGCCGACCCCACGGTGCTCGCGGGTTGTATCTGCGAGGGCCCCACCGGTCGCGTGGACCGGCGCGTCGAGGCGGGCGCGGAGGCCCTCGCAGCCGAGACCGCGGTGTGGAAGGCCAGCGGCTAGGCGGCGCCGTGTGCGGGCCGCTGAATGCCCGGGGCGCTGGGCGCGTCCACCCCTCCATGCACCCCGTCCACGCGCGCGCGTTCGCCCCCTTGGCCAGCGCCCTCGCCCACGCCGGCTTGGCCTTCTTCTTCCTCGCGGCCGCCGCGCCCCCGCCGACCGGCCTTGGCGCCGGGCCCGAGGATCTCGGCGGCGAGGGCACTTCCCTGTCCTTCGCCGAGCCCGAGCCCGACTTTGGCCCCGCCCTGGTGGATGTCACTACGATCGGGATCGTCGACGACGTGGCGCTCGCGGCGCCCGCGCCTGCGCCTGCCCCGGCGGTTCGGGGCGTGGCCGAGCCGGTCCCCACCGTCACGTCAGCGCGCCCCGCCGCCGAGCGGCCCCGGGCGCCGGTCGCGGCCGACCCCCCCCCCGAGCCGGTCGCCCGGCCTCCCGGTGTCGGCCAGGCCCGCCGGGCCGCCCGCCACGCCCCGCTCCGC
>CAYHRZ010000092.1:0-13295 GCA_964359125.1 uncultured Klebsiella sp.
TGCTCGCCTGCCTGCGGAAGGTGCTGGGCCCCGGCAAGGAGGCCCGGGAGGTGTACTGGTGGGAACGGTGAGGGTTCAGCCCCGCGGGTGAAACTCCGCGTGGACCCGCTTGAGTCGCTCCCGCGACACGTGGGTGTAGATCTCGGTGGTGCTGATGTCGGCGTGGCCGAGCATCGCCTGCACCAGCCGCAGGTCGGTGCCGTGCTCCAGGAGGTGCGTGGCGAAGGAGTGGCGCAAGACGTGGGGGCTGAGCTTCCCGCGTAGGCCCGCCAACTTCGCGTAGCGGACCAGCCGTTCCCAGAAGTTCTGGCGCGTCATGGCCCGGCCGAGCCGGGAGACAAAGGCTGGGCCGCCTCCCCGGGGGCGCACCTCTGTCCAGTACCGGGCCAGCCACTCGGTCGCCACCTCGCCGCAGGGCACCAGCCGTTCGCGCCCGCCCTTGCCGGTCACTCGGAGAAACCCGCCTTCGATGTGAACCGCCGAGGCGGGGAGCTTCACCAGTTCCGTGACCCGTAGCCCCGTGGCATACATCACCTCGATCATCGCGCGGTCGCGCAGGCCGAGCGGCGTGGTGGTGTCGGGGGCGGCGAGGATCAACTCCACCTGTCGCTCGGAAAACACCGAGGGCAGCTTGCGACGGGTGGGTGGTGCCTCGACGAGGGTGGTGGGGTCGGCGCTGACGAGGTTCTCCGCCAAAAGTCGCCGGTAGAACTGGCGGATGGCACTCCGGTGGCGCTGGATGCTGCGTCCGCCGAGGCCGTCGTTGGACAGGGCGACGATGTAGGCCGCCACGTCGACGTGCTGGACCTGGCTCGGCGAGGAGCGACCACTCTGTCCCATCCACTCGGCCATACGGACGAGGTCCGACTGGTAAGCGAGGATGGTGTTGGACGACACGCTTCGCTCCACCCGCAGCCAACCCAGGAAGCCCTCGAGGGCGGCGTCCCAGGCCTCCGTCACTCGGCGGCCAGCCGGCGGAGGCGGTAGAGTTCGTCGAGCGCGGCGCGCGGCGTCAGCGTGTCGGGGTCGATGTCGAGCAGCGCGGTTCGGACCGGGTCGACCAGCGGCTCCGGGGGCGGCGGCGCCGGGGCGGGCGTCGCGGGCGCGCCGCCGAAGAGGCTCAGTTGGGTGGCCTCGGCCCGGGGGCGCTTCTTCTCCAGTTGCCGCAGCAAGCGAGTGGCGCGCTCCACCACCGACCGGGGCAAGCCGGCCAGGCGCCCGCACTGGATGCCGTAGGAACCCGGCGCCGGCCCCTCCCGGACCGTGCGCAGGAACACGATCTTGTCGCCCTGTTCCGCCACGGCGACGTGCGCGGCCACGGCACCGCTGTTGGACTCGGTGAGCGCGGCGAGCTCGTGGTAGTGTGTCGCAAACAGGGTGCGACAGCGCACGCGGTCGTGCAGGTCCTCGGCCACCGCCCAGGCAATGGCGAGCCCGTCGTAGGTGGAGGTGCCACGCCCGATCTCGTCGAGCAGCACCAGCGCCCGCTCGGTGGCCCCCGCGAGGATGTTGGCCGTCTCCCCCATCTCCACCATGAACGTGGACTGTCCCCGGGCGAGGTCGTCGCTGGCGCCCACCCGCACGAAGAGGCGGTCGACCACGCCCAGCCGCGCCCGGGTGGCGGCCACGAAACAACCCACCTGCGCCATCACCGCGGTCAGCGCCACTTGCCGCATCAACGTGGACTTCCCCGCCATATTCGGGCCGAACAACAGGAAGAGCCGCGAGCCGGCATCGACCGAGATGTCGTTGGGCACGAAGCGCTCCTCGCGCCGCGCCACCTCGATCACCGGGTGACGGCTGCCCACGATGTCGATGACGCCGCTGTTGTCGACCGTGGGCCGCGTCCACCGGTACAGTTCCGCCAGCTCCGCGAAGGTGGAGAAGACGTCGACCTCGGCGACGCCGCGGGCGATGGCCTGCAGCCGCGGCACCGCCTCGCCCACGCGCACGCGGAGGTCGCGGAAATGTTCCCCTTCGAGGCGGATGCGCTTCTCGTCGGCGCCCGACACCGCCTCCTCGTACTCCTTGAGTTCGGCGGTGATGTAGCGCTCGCCGTTGGCGATGGTCTGCTTTCGGTGCCAGGTGCCCGGAACCTTGTGCAGGTGGGCCTTGGTGACCTCGATGTAGTAGCCAAACACGTCGTTGTGGCGCACCTTCAGCGAGCCGATGTCGGTTTCGTCGCGCAAGCGCGCTTCCATCGCGGCAATCGCGCCCTTGGCGTCTTGGGACAGGGCGCGCAGGCGGTCCAGAGCGGGGTCCGCCCCCGGGCGGATGAAGCCGCCGTCGTCGAGACCGGCGGGCGGCTCGTCGACCAGCCAGTGGAGGATGTCGTCGGCCACGTCGTCGGCGAGGTCCCTGGGCAGGCGGGCGAGCGGACCCGAGAGTGCGGCCGCGAGGTCGCGGGTGGCGACCAGACCCTGCCCCAGGGCAACCAAGTCTCGCGGGCCGCCGAGGCCCTGCGCCACCTTGGCGGCGATGCGCTCGATGTCGGCTACCCGCGACAACTGCTCCCGGGCGAAGCGCCGCGTGGCGGGTTCGAAGGCCGCGACGGCGTCGAGGCGATCTCCGATGGCGGCAGGGAGCAACAGCGGCGAGCCCAGCCAGTCGCGCAGCAGCCGCCCCCCCATCGCGGTGGCGCAGCGGTCCAGGAGGCCCAGCAACGTGCCCTTGCGACCAGTCCCCCGCAGCGGCCGGAACAGTTCCAGGTTGCGAACGGTGGCCTCGTCGAGCCCCATCGCGGCGCCCACCTGGTAGGTGCGCAGCGCGGTGATGTTGCGCAGGTCTGCCTTGAGGCGGTCCGCCGCGTAGCGCAGCACTGCGGACGCGGCGCCGAGCCCCACCACCAGCGAGTCGGTGGCGACGCCGAACCTCGCGGCCAGGCCCGGCCGGTCGGGGCGGAAGTCGTCGGTGAGGGTGGTGCAGATGTCGCCCAGGAGGGCCCGGATCTCCGGCGAGTCGGCGGAAGGCTGCAAGAGTGCCTCGCGCGGCCCATGTCGCGACACCTCCGCACCGAGGGCACCGAGATCGCCCACGTCGGCGCACCGGAGGTCCCCCGTGGAGGCGTCGAGGAAGGCCAGGCCCCAGGCGCCCCGGGTGCCCCCGATGGCCACCAGCCACGCCGGGTCGTGGCTGTCGACCGCGTCGGCAGCGAGGCCCGGGGTGAGCACCCGCGCCACCTCCCGCTTGACAATGCCCTTGGCGAACCGGGGGTCTTCCACCTGCTCGGCGATGGCCACCTTCTTCCCCATCTCGAGGAGCCGTCGGAGGTAGCCGTCGGCCGCGTGCCAGGGCACGCCGCACATCGGCAAGGGGTCGGCGGTGTCGCGGTCCCGGGTCGTGAGGGTGAGCTCCAGCGCCGCCGCCGTCCACACCGCGTCGTCGCCGAACAACTCGTAGAAGTCGCCCATCCGGTAGAAGAGCAAGGCGTCCGGCACCTGCGCCTTGAGGTCCCGGTACTGCCGGAGCATGGGGGTGTCGGCGGGCATGGCGCCCGCTTTATCGCGCGGGACGCCGCATCCGGCACCCGTAGAACACGTCGGAACCGTCGGCGTTGGCGGCGTTGTCGAACACGGCCTCGATGGGCCAGCCCAGGCTGGCGGCGACGGCGGGGCCCTCGTCGGGCTCCGGCGAGCAAACGGCGTAGACGATGCACCCGCCCGGCGCCACGCAGCGCGCGGCCTGGGCGAGGATCTTCGCCTGCAAGCGCGCGGCCTCGGCAATGTCGGCCTCGCGCCGCCGCCAGCGGATCTCCGGGTGGCGGCGGACCAGCCCGAGGGCGGTGCAGGGCGCGTCGACCAGCACGGCGTCGAACTGCCCCGGGTGCGGGGTCGTCCAGTTGTGGACGGCGACGTCGAGTTCGAACCCCAGGCGCGCGGCGCTCTCGCGCACGCGCCCGAGCCGGGCCTCCTCCAGGTCGGTGCACGTGACGCGAAATCCCCGGGAGGCAAGCCGGAAGCTCTTGCCGCCCGGCGCGGCGCAGGTGTCGAGCACGGTCTGCACCCCGTCGGGGACGAGGTCGGCCACCGCCACCGCCGCCGCGTCCATCACCCACCAGCGTCCCTCGGCGAAGCCGGGCAGTTCGTCGACCCGACCCGAGCGGGCCGGGAGTCGAAACACCCCGGGGCCCGCCGGGACCAGCACCAACCCCGCGTGCTGGAACGACGCCGCCACCCCACCCGGGTCGTCCTTGGCGACGATGTAGATGCTGGCGGGCTCGTTGCACGCGCGCAGGTACGCGTCGACGTCGTGGTGCCGGTCCCGCCAGCGGCGCACGATCCACTCCGGGAAGCCCAGGCTCACGTCGCCGGTCCGGGGCACCTGCACCCGCCGCAGCACCGCGTTGACCAGGCCGGAAGCGTGACCCACGCGCAGAGCGCGGCTGGCCTCCACCGCCTCGTTCACCGCCGCGTGGGGGGGCGTGCGCGAGAACGCAAGTTCGTAGGCGCCAACCCGCAGCACGGCGAGCACGGCGGCGTCGAGCGTCCACACCGCGCGGCGCGCGGCGGCCGCGATGCCGACGTCGATCGCGGCCCGGTTGCGCAACACCCCGAGCACGGTGTTCCAAACCAGGGCACGGTCTGCCGCGTCGTGGGGCGACAGGCGGGCGAGCGCCTCCTCGACGTTCTCGCCCGCGTCGACCGCCAAGAGCGCAGCGGCGGCGGCGGCCCGGGGCGGCAGGCGGCGATCAGCGCGGGTCGGCGAGTTCGGCATCGATGATCCGCGCGAACATCTCCGGCGGCATCGCCCCCTTGATCTTGTAGCCGTTGACCAGGAAGGTCGGGGTGGAAGTGATCTTCCACTTCTCGGCCTGCCGCACGTCGTCGGCCACGAGCTGGTCCACCTTGGTGGACTTCCGCGCAGCCTCCCACTTGCCCATGTTCAAACCGATGTCTTTCGCGATCTGGACCAACTTGGCCTCGTCGATGCCCTCGGCCGCGAACAAGGCGTCGTGGTACTCCCAGAACTTGCCCTGCTCGTCGGCGGCCAGCGCCGCGATCGCCGCCGGCCGGGCCATCTTGTGCATGGCCAGCGGCTGGTTCATGAACACCCAGCGCACCTTGTTGCCATACTTCTCGGCGACTTCCTTCATGTTGGGCTGTGCCTTCTTGCAGTAGGGGCACTGGTAGTCGCTGTACTCGACGATGGTGACCGGCGCGTCGGCCGGTCCCTTCGACGGCCGGCCGGCGGTGTCGACGTTGAGCCAGGGGTGGCTGAAGTCGGCCGCGGCGCGGATGTCGTCGGGCGACTTGCCCTCCTTGGCCAGCCGCACCACCCGCGCGGCGATGTTGGGCACGTCGCCGCAGATCGAGCGGTCGAGCAACTTCGGGGCACGCTCGAGGCACTTGGCGATGCTGTACTGCTGGTCCACGCAAGGCACGCAGGCGCCGACGACGTTGTTGAGGATGTACGTCGCCTTGGTCGAGGCGTCGCCCGAGAGGTCGGCAAGCCCCGGCACCAGCGTGGCGATCTCGTCGGCGGTCATCGTGGTGGGCTCGAACTCCGGCCTGTCTTTCTTTTCGCCGCCCTCGGCTCGCTCGGCGCGGGGCGCGGGCTTGGCGGCGGCGTCGGCGATCTCCTTGTCCTTCGCCGCAAGTTGCACCTGCGCCTCCAAGGTGGCGGTGGAGTAGCCCACGCTGTAGCCGGCGTAGGCGCCGCCGAGGCCGAGCAGGAGGGAGAAGCCGAGCAGCCCGAAGATGGTGCCGTTGGAAGACATAGGCGCGGTGCTAACCTGCTCACGTGCTGCTCATCCTCGCCTGCACCGGCACCCCGGCAGAACCCGCCGCGGGCGTACTCTCGGCCGCGGACACGGGGCCGCTGCCCGAGGTCGACGAGGCCCCGGGGAGCCACACGGAGGCCCCGGACTACGCGCTGGAACTGTGCCAGGCCGCGCTCGACTGCCCCGCGGGCGTGACCGAGGAGGTGCAGACGGAGTGCTTCCTGGAGGTGACCAGCGCGGCGGGCGAGGTCCACTACGACGGCCCGGTGGGGGCCTGGGTGCGAGGCCGGTCGTCGCGCTCCGTGCCCAAGCACCAGTACGGGGTGGAACTCTGGGACGAGGCCGGCGACGAGGTCAGTGTCGACATCCTCGGCATGGGCGACGAGTCGGACTGGATCCTCAACGGGCAGTGGTTCGACCGCTCGCTGGTGCGCAATCGTCTGGGCTTCGACCTGTTCCAGTCGTTCGGGGACGAGGATCGCTACGCCCCCGAGTTGCGCTACTGCGAGTTGACCCTGGATGGCGCCTACAACGGCGTGTACACGCTGGGGGAACGCATCAAACGTGACCCCGACCGGGTCGACGTCGAGGCCTCCGACGTGGGTGACAGCTTCGTGCTGAAGCAGGACGACGCCACCTGCTTCCACACCAACGTCACCACCCACGGTTGCTGGAAGCTGGTGTACCCCTCGGAAAACGCGATCACCGAGGAGCAGGCCCGGGGCGTGGAAGGTTGGCTCTACGCCTGGGAGATGGCCACGCGTAGCGCCGACCCCTACGACCCCGAAAGCGGCATCTGGGCCTACGTCGATATCGACAGCATGGTCGACATCGTACTCCTCGAAGAGTTCGTCAAGAACGAAGACTTCTGCTGGACGAGCCTGCACAGTTGGAAGGACGAGGGTGGCAAGATCCACTTCGCGCCCTGGGACCTCGACATGGGCTACGGTGTGTTCCTCTACTACGACAGCTACGGCGACCCCTATTCGTGGATCGACTACCGCCCGGAGATGTTCGCCATCCCCGGCGCCAGCGACGAGTTCGAGGCCCGCTTGGCCACCCGCTGGGCCGAGCTGCGGCGGGGTCCGATGGCCACCGAGGCCATCCTCGCCCGGATCGACGCCTACCAGGCCACCCTCGGCGACGCGATCGACCGCAACTTCGAGCGCTGGCCCATCGAAGACATCAACTACGGCGGCTACCTCTACGAGGTGTCGAGCTACGCCGAGGAAGACGCGCGGGTACGCGGGTGGGTCGAGGCGCGAGCGGCCTTCATGGATGAGCAGGTCGGCGACTGGTGACGAGGGACCCGGCCGGGGTGACGACGCGCTCGCAGGTGAGCGCCAGCGGCAGCTCGTCCGGGGAATCGTGGGCCCCACGCCGCCCGGCGCGGCGCGAGCCCCCCGGGCCGTGGGCCCGCGCACCGGCGGGCTGCTTGGCAACGGTGTGTTTTCCCGCGACAGCTTTCCTCCAGGGCGCCCGGCGTACTATGCTGTTCTGGGCGTCGCACCCCTACAACCAACCACCACCAGGGTAGCCATGACCCCCAGCGCCAGTGAGTTCGACCTCGGCGGCCCCTTCTCCGCTTCCAACGTGGTTCTCCTCCCCCTCTTCCGCCGCCTGGTTCTCACCACCACCGGCACCGCGCTGCAGAAGAGCTTCCTGGACCTCGACGTGCCCCGCGTCCGCAACGTGCTGCCCCGGTGCAGCGCCATCTTCCTAGTGGGCCTCGTGGAGAACGTGCCGTCCACCGACTTCGAGATGAACGTGGGCTTCCTCTCGGGCTTCGACCGCGACCACCAGCCGCCGAGCCCGATCGACATCGCGGCGAGCCCTATCACCTCGGTGAACGTGCAGGGCGTGCGCTCGGCCGACTACAACACCACCGCCAACTTCTTCCCCGACACGCGGCTCCAGCTCTGGTGGCGGAACCCCAGCGGCATCACCGGCGTGAAGAGCGGCCAGGCCAGCGGCATCCTGGGGCTGGTGCTGAGGACGGCGTGAGCGACGGGCCGTTCGACGAGATCGACTGGAGCCAGGCGGCGGTGCCAGGGGCGGGGCATGGCCTCGGACCGGCCGCGGCGGGGTGTGGGTGCACCGGCGAAGACGCGGGCCGAGGGGTCGCGCGTGGCGACCCCGAGCGGCGAGGAGTCGGCCTCCAGCGCGCGGTCGGCGCTCGACCGCGAGGTGCCGAGGGGACGAGGGCACGGAAGAAGCGACGCGACGAACCGCCCAGCGGACTGGTGTCCGACGGATGGTTCGAGTACACCCTGACCTCGACCGTGCGCGACCCCAGCGAGGCGGACTACCAGTCTGGGTGGGTCGAAGATGTCACGTGCAACGACCTGGAGTACTGCAGGGTGGTCACCGTCACGATGCCGGCGAGCGAGTCCGTAACGAACATGCCCGCGTTCCGCAACCCCGGGCTGCGGCACGGGCAGTGCGACGACTTCGCCGAGGTGAGGGGCCGGATCATCAGCCGAGACGCCGCGGCGGCGGCGGCCGGGGATCCCGCGCAGGCCTACGGCGAGGCGTTCGCCTGGTTCAGCGCCCCGCCGCAGCTCGTGCAGCACTGGCCCGGGCCGTGGCCGTTCGACCACCCGTCGATGTCGTGGCTCTACCTCGCGGTGGGGTGGCACGAGGACAACCGCAGGATGGCCAATGACCAGGAGGAGCAGTGCACGTTCCCGGCGGGGTACGGGTCGGCCACGCGGCCCCCGTCGTTCGCGGTGTCGGCGTTGCAACCCTACGCGCTCTACGAGGTCGTCGACTCGTGGGACAAGGTGAACGACATCTTCACCACGGACTCGGACCTGCCCGACGGAACCGTCACCTGTGCCCGCTTCCTGAAGCTCCGCTACTGGGTGGGCCTCACCCACCACTTCTCGGTGTTCCTGCCGCCCGACGGCGCCGTCGCTGGCTTCCTCCCGGGGCTGCGCTTCTCGACGGCGGACCTTCCCCCCCAGTTCTGGGACGAGAGCGCGGGCAACGTGGACGGCCGCGGCGCGCTGGCTGCGGCCTACGCCAGCACGCTCCGGTTGCACCGGGTGAGCCTGTCGTGGGAGGAGGGCGGCACCGTTCGATCTGTCAGTCGCACGTACCCGTGCGCCGCGAACGCGTACGGCGACTTCGACAGCGCCGCCGCCACCCGGTACACCGAGGCCAACGGGTCGGCCACGCGGCTGGCCTTTTTCGACCCGCGGGTGATCGACGACGACGAGAGCGGGGGCCCCCGGGCGGGCGCGATGACCGCGTTCATGGGCGGCGTGATCTCCGGCGAGGTGTGCGTGATGGTGCCGGTGTGGGGGTACGACCTCGACGATGTGGTGGAGCAGGGCTTCCACGCGCTGTTCGGCAGCCACGTGAGAATCACGTTCGAGGCCGAGTTCTTCGGGCCGGGTGGGTTGGACATGGTTGGCCGCACCGGTGGGAATCCCCGGAACATCAAGCGGTACTTCTGCGTCGGCCCTCGCGCGCTGCGGCGCCCCCTCCACTACTGGATCGACAACGACACCCTCCGCAAGGGCCCGTACAGCAACTACCTGTTCCGCTCCTTCGACGCCGACCGCGTGATGGAGGCGGCGTCGGTCGCCCAGTCGGCCGCCGAGCACTGCGAGTGTGTCCCACGCGACCCCTAGGGCCGGTGCTTCTCCGCGCCGTGGCGCCGGCCCTAGGCGCTCTCGCGTCGCCCTGGCTCGCGCTTGCCTCGGGATGCAGCGGCCGGGCCGAGGTGACCGAGGGGGGGGCAAGCGGGGGCGACCCAGGCGGCTCCGGTGCCGGGGACTCGAGTGTGGTGCCGCCTCTGGACACCGCCGTTGACGACACGGCCCCCGGCGACACGGGCGGCGGCGACTCCGCCGCGGAGGACTCCGGCGGCTGCGGCGACACGGGCACCGTTCCGATCGAGTACCGGGTGGCGTTCAAAAGGTGGGAGTACGAGGCCGGGGTTGGGACTGGACTCGCCCTCGTACCCAGTCGGGATGCAGCGGTGTTCAGCTACGAGTCGCTGACCAACGAGGGCACCCGGGACGAGCTACCCTACGCGACACTGGTCGGGTACACGCTCGAGTCGCAGTCGCCAACCTTCGTGGTCACCACCGAGGTCGGGCTGTCGGAGTCGGCGCACCGCGGCGGCCACCTCGAGGGCCTGACGGCCGTGGCGCTGAGCGTGGGGAGCGACGAGCGCGACGACACCACCCGGGAAACCACCGTCCGCGCCCGCGACCCGCTCACCGGGGACGAGCTCTTCAGCGTGGCCGAGCCGGGCGAGTGGGTGACCTCGCCGCACGGCGTCGAGGGGCGCCTGGCCGTGGGGATGCCGGACTACGACGGAGACCGCGGCCTGGTTGCGCTGTACGCGGCGCCGTTCGGCGGGCACGCGGACCTGGCCGGTGCCGACGTCGTGCACCACGGGCTCAAAGACGGCGACGCGGTCGGCTACTGGTACCAGCCGGTCGGGGACCTCGACGGCGACGGCCTGGACGACGTCGCGTTCTACGCCGACCGCCTCTACGTGGTGGACGGCCTGGACTTCCTCCGCGACGAGGGGATCCAGAACGCGCTCGCCGTCACCGCCGTGAACCAGGGGGGCGCCGTGGGCCTGGGCGACGTGACCGGCGACGGGCTGGCCGACCTGGCCACATCCTCCTGGCACAACGGATCGCGGCGACATGTCTTGCCCGGGGGGCCCGTCCTGGGCGCGCCGGTGGCGACGCTGTTCGACGGTCGCACCGCCCCTGACTGGATCACGCTGACCGAGCTCGGCGACCTGTTCGGGACCGGGCGCAGCGCCATCGGCGCGCTGACCGACGGCCGGGGCGCCTACGGCGACGAGTTCTTTCTCGTCGACGGCCCGCTGTGCGGGGCGGTGGACGTGTCGGAGGCGGGCTGGCGCGCCTTCGGCTCGGAGGACCGGCTGGAGGCGTACACCCCCTACGACTGGTCCAATGGCGTGCTGGCGCTGCGGCACATGACCGGCGGTCGGGAGTTCATTGGAAGCTGGATGATCTACGACTGGCGGTAGGCGCGGCCCGGGCGCCACCGGAGCGCCGGGCGCCCGTCAATCCTGCGACGCCGAGCGCCGACAACTCGTCTCAGGCCCAACCGTCGTCGGCCTTCGCGGCGGCCGGGTCCGGCGCGGGCGCGCCCGCGGGGCGGCTGCTGGCCGGGTGGGCCCGCCCCGACAGCGCCATCTCCTGCTCCAACTGCCGCACTCGTCGCGACAGGGCCATCGACTTGGAGAAGGAGTAGGTCCACGTCAACAGCGCGCCGAGCAGGAAGGCCCCCCACAGCAGCATCGGCACCGGCGCCGGGTCCACCAGCTTCCAGGCGCCGAAGTAGGCGTCGAAGCTGAGCTGCGTGGTCCGGGAGCTGTTCTGGACAGTGAAGGCGGCGATGCTCAGGACGAGGATCCCCGCGGCAGTGAGCTTGGCGTAGCGCATGCCCGGATTGTAACGTCCAGGCGCCGGGCACACCGGACCGCCCCGCAGCATCCGGCCCGCAAGCGCCGCCCCGCCGACCCCGGGCGACAAAACCCCCACCAGGGCCGAGCCCTCACCGGGGTTCTGTCCGCTCACCAGCACCCCAGGCGACAAAACCCCCACCAGGGCAGAGCCCTCACCGGGGTTCTGTCCGTACACGGGCACCCCAGGCGACAAAACCCCCACCAGGGCCGAGCCCTCACCGGGGTTCTGTCCGTACACGGGCACCCCAGGCGACAAAACCCCCACCAGGGCCGAGCCCTCACCGGGGTTCTGTCCGTCCGGTGGCTCCCGCTGATTCAGGTCGCCGGAGCGTCAACGCTCCTCGCCGCCCGCCGCGGGGGGGCCGGGCACCGCGACACCACCGGTGCCGTCCGTGGACGCCCGGCAGGCTCGGGTTCACGGCGGCGCGAACGCGATCCCCGCCACCGCAAGCCAGAGTCCCGGCCTGGGCGCGCCGGACCGCGCGGCCACGGTCGTCGCCCCCCCGGTGCGGGCTCCCGTCGATTCAGATCGCTGGGGCGTCGACGCTCCTCACCGGCCGCCGCCGGTACACCCAGCAGCGTGATCTCCGGATGCCCCCATCCGGCTTCGCCACCTTCCCCCGCGAGCGGCGGAAGGCAAGGATGGAGGCACGCTTCCCGGGTTGCCAGACGCGATCTGGTCCCCGGTCCATGCCGTCGTGGACGCGACGAGTCGTGCGACCACGCTACGCCAACGGCGTCGTCACCTTGCCTCGGCAGAGCGGCCACGATCCCCTCCCGGGGGCGCGGCCTCGTGGAACGCGGCTACTCGCCGCGTTCTTTCATCCGCTTGCTGAGGTCGCCCATGATGTCGCCGAACTTGGCGGAGCTGTCGCCCTGCTTGCGCAGGACCTCGCCCATGTCGCCGCCGCGGGCACGGTCCACCGCCGACTTCTCGGACAGCGACACCTTGCGGTCGTTGACGTCGATGTTGATGATCTCGGCGTTGATCGCGTCGCCCTCGTTGTAGGCGGCCTGCCAATCGCCGCCGCCGCCGTTGGAGAGTTCGCTCGTGTGAACCAGGCCTTCCACGCCGTCTTCGATCTCCACGAAGATGCCGAAGTCGACCTTGTGAACCACCTTGCCGGCGATCACCTGGCCGAGGAAGTAGCGCGAGGCCACGCTCTTCCAGGGGTCGTCGAGCATCTGCTTGATGCCCAGGCTGAAGCGCTCGTTCTCCACGTCGACGTTGAGCACGCGCGCGGTGATGTCGTCGCCCTTGTTGTATTTCTCGGAGGGGTGGCGAACCCGCTGACCCCAGCTCATGTCGCTGACGTGCACGAGGCCATCGATGCCTTCCTCGATGCCGATGAAGACGCCGAAGTCGGTGATGTTGCGCACCTTGCCGGTGACGATGGTGCCCGGCGGGAACCGGTCGGCCGCGGCCTCCCAGGGATTCTGCTCCAGTTGGCGCATGCCGAGGCTGATGCGACGGTTCTCGAGGTCGATGCCCAGCACGCGGGCTTCGACCACGTCGCCGACATTGCAGAGCTTGCTCGGCGACTTCACGCGCCGGTTCCAGGTCATCTCGGAGATGTGGACCAGGCCCTCGATGCCGTCTTCCAACTCCACGAAGGCACCGTACTCCGGCAGCGAAACCACGCGGCCGCGGACGGTGGCGCCCACCGGGTACTTGTACTCCGCGTCTTCCCAGGGGTCGGGCTTGATCTGCTTGAAGCCCAGCGACACGCGGCCACTGTCTTCGTCGTAGCGCATCACCTTGACGTCGATTTGCGCGCCCACCTCGAACAACTCGTTCGGGTGCTGGATGCGTCCGTAGGACATGTCGGTGATGTGGAGGAGGCCGTCGATGCCGCCGAGGTCCACGAAGGCGCCGTAGTCGGTGATGTTCTTGATGGTGCCGAGCATCACCGCGCCGACGCGCAGGCTCTTGAGCGTTTCGTTCTTCTTCTCTTCGCGCTCGCGCTCGAGCAGCACGCGACGGGAGAGCACGATGTTGCCGCGCTTCTTGTTGAACTTGATGATCTTGAACTCGTGCGTCTCGCCGATGAGCTTGTCCAGGTTCTTGACCGGCCGGAGGTCGACCTGGCTGCCGGGGCGGAAGGCCTTCAC
>CAYHRZ010000093.1:0-13210 GCA_964359125.1 uncultured Klebsiella sp.
AGATGCTGAACGTGAACCCCACCAGCGCGTACGGCTTCACCGGGCCGGTGGCGATGGGCAACAGCCGCACCCGGGGCTCGATCACCAGTTGCGTGGCCGACACGGCCGCGTAGGGCGTCTCCGAGTTCGGCTCCGTGCACGCCGGGCACTCCCAGCCGACCGTGAGCGACTTCTTGCCGCTCTGCAGTCCAACCGACACGGCGGTGTCGATGAACCAGGACGGGACGTAGCCCACCGACACCCGGCCGGTGACGCCCCCGCCGGTCCCCGGGCCCGTCCACGAGGACTGCCCGGTGGTGACGAACTGCTCGTCGAGCGAGACCCGCACGTCGTAGCCACGGCCGGTGTCGCCCAGGGCGTAGCCGCCGGTGGCCTCGACGTAGGCCTGGCCTGCGTGGACCTGCGCCTTCTTCAACCACGCCGCCTGGTCCATACCGCTCTCCCGGTAGGCCGCGTAGGCCGACCAGGGGACGTTCATCTTCCGGCGCTCCTCGACCGCGCGGGGGTCGGAGGCGAAACGCTCCTTGGGGGTGGCCTCGCGCTCCTTCTGCGGCGGCGGTGGCGGTGGTTCCTTCGCCTTCGCCGCGGACTTGGGCGGGTCTGCCTTCTTCGTGCTCTTCTTCGGAGGCTCTTCTTCTTCCTCTTCCTCGACTACCTTCTTCGCCGTGGACTTGGTGCTGGTGCTCTTCTTCGGAGGTTCTTCTTCTTCTTCTTCCTCCTCTTCCTCGACCACCTTCTTCGCCGTGGACTTGGTGCTGGTGCTCTTCTTCGGAGGCTCTTCCTCCTCCTCCTCCTCCTCGTCGACGGGATCCTCGCGGACCACCTTCGTGGACTTGGTGGGCTTGGCGGGAGGCAGTTCCTCCTCGTCGAAGTCGAGGTCCTCGTCGGTGTCGCCCTCGGCCACCGGCTTGGTGCCGATGCCCCCGATCTCCTCGCTGTCCTCGCGCTCGGGCACCAGTTGGTAGGCGGCCGCGACCGCCTTGGCCAGTTCCTGCGCGAAGCCAACCTCCCCGCCGGCGGGGAGCGTCTTGCGGATTGTCTTGAGCGGCTGGGGGCTGTCCCAGCCGTAGAGCCGGGCCTCGGCGGCGATCCCCCCGTCGCCCTGCCCGATCGCGATCACCACCGCGAGGCGCGCGTCGGTCTTGTCCCAGAGGTTGGCGGGGCAGGCATCGACGTCGGCGCAGGCGTCGGCGGCGTCGCCGGCCACCTCGCGGATCTCGTCGGCGTCGAGCACGTCGAGGCCCTTGTTCTCGACCTGGCCAACCACGAGGTCGTACACCATGTAGGCCACGGAGAAGTCGCCCATCGAGGCAGGGGTGGCCTCCGGGATGAGCACGTCGGCCGCGTCGGCCCGACCAAGCAGAGCGAGCAGGGTGATCACGGCTTCAGGTTCCTACACCATTCGGCGGTGAACGTGCCGGACACGCTGCCATCCTCGAAGGTCACCGCGTCGAAGCTCCCCTCCGCCATGCCCTCGTCCTCGAAGGCGTCTATCGTCACCGTGCCGCCCGTGGCGTTGGTCTCGTTGAACACGCCCGCGTCGACGTTGACGACGGTGGCTTGCACCTGGCCCCCCTGTTGCACCGCCGACTTGCCTGTGGTGAGCTCGTCGCCCGCGAAGGTGAACTGCAGCACGCTGGTGTCGATGGTCGTCGGGGGCACCCCCTCGTCGTAGTTGCGCTCCACCCAGTCCACGCCGGTGCACTCGACCTCCACCATCGAGACCACCACGTAGCGCGAGCCCCAGTACACGTAGTCCGTGCTGCCAAACTGGATGCCGCCGGCGCTGCCCTCGACCTCGGCCGAGGCGCCCGCGCATGCGGCCAGGGGCGAGAGGGCCAGGAGCGAACACCATCCGCGCACGCGATCTCCGGGGGAACGGCCGGCTATCCTACCGCCCTCGCGGCGTCACCCGCCGCTGTCGCCCGCGGGTGGCGCGGATTAGTCCGGGGCGTGCTCACCTCTCCACTGGTCCTGCTCGCCGACGCGCTCGCCGGGTCGCGGCGCGCACTGGCCCGGGCCATCACCCTGGTGGAGTCCCGGACGCCCGCGGGCGACACGATCATGGCGGCCGTGGCGCCGCGCCGGGCCGCCGCGCCGGGGGCCCCGGCGGTGGTCGGCATCACCGGCCCCCCCGGTGCTGGGAAGTCCACGTTCACTGACCGGCTGGTGACCGCCGCGCGGGGAGCGGGACAACGGGTGGCGGTCGTGGCCGTGGATCCCTCCTCGCCCCGCACCGGCGGCGCCATCCTCGGGGATCGCCTGCGCATGGATCGCCACGCCGACGACGGCGGCGTCTTCATCCGGTCGCTCTCCGCCCGGGGGCACGCGGGAGGCCTGAGCCGGGCCACAGGACAGGTGGTGGACCTCTTCGACGCTTGCGGCTACGACCTCGTGATCGTCGAGACCGTGGGCGTGGGGCAGGGAGAGCTCGGGGTGGTGGAGGTCGCGGACACGGTGTTGCTCGTGGTTACCCCCGAGAGCGGCGACAGCGTACAGGCGATGAAGGCGGGCCTCATCGAGGTCGCCGACGCCTTCGTGGTGAACAAGGCAGACCGCCCCGGGGCCGACGCGCTGGCCCGGGAGTTGGAGCTGGCGGTCCACCTCGACGACCGGCCCGGGTGGCAGGCCCCGGTGTTCACCGCCTCGGCGCTGGAAGGCCGTGGCGTCAGCCCGGTCGTCGACGCGCTGTCGCGACACGCCGAGTACCTTCGGGGCGAAGGGCGCCCCGCCTGGGACCATCGTCGCGCCGAGGGACGGCTGCGCACGTGGTTGGACCTGGTCGCCGAAGACGCCCGCGCCGACGCCCTCGGCCGGTGGGCAGGGAGCCGCGAACTGGCCGACCTGCGCGCCGGCCTGCTGCGCCCGGAGAACTTCCCGCGCGTGCGGGCGTGAAGGACCTGGGCGAACTCGCCGCGTCCACGCCCCGCGGTGGCGGTCGCGTGCGCGTCGAGGGCGGTGGCGGCGTCTGCGAGGTGGTGCTGGATCACCCGGAACGCCGCAACGCGCTGACGCCCCACATGATGGTGGACCTGGCCGACGTGGACCTCGACGGGGTCCGTTGCGTCTTGATCCGCGGCGAGGCAGGTACGTTCTGCTCGGGGGGCGACCTCGGTGCGGTCCGCGACAGCATGGCGCGCCCCGGCCTGGGCCGGGTGCTGGGCGAGTTCATGACCCGTGCCGTGGACCGGCTGGCGACGCTGCCGATGGTCGGCGTGCTCGAGGGCCACGCGCTCGGCGGCGGTGCGGAGTTGCTCGCGGCCTGCGACTACGTGGTGGCCGCGCGCGGGGCGGAGATCGGCTTCGTCCAGGCCGCCCTGGGCGTGTCGCCGGGCTTTGGCGGCGGCGGGCACCTCGTGCGTCGAGTCGGCCCCGGCCGGGCCCTCGCCCTCCTCATGGCGGCGGAGCGCATGCCCAGCGTACGCGCGCTGGAACTAGGCCTGGTCGACGAGATCCACGACGACCCCCTCCCCCGGGCCCGCGCCCTGGCGCAGCGCATCGCGGCCCTGCCGCCCGCGGCGGTCGCCGGGGCGCGCGAGGTGGTCCGCGCCTGGACGACGGGAAATGGTCGCGCCACGGAACTCGACGTGTTCGACCGACTCTGGGGCGGAGCGGACCACCGGACCGCGCTGTCGCGCCGATGACCTGGCTGCTGCTCGGCTGTCCGCACGCGGCGCCGCCCTCCCCGGAACTCGTGGACACCACCCGGGCCGGGGTGGTCGACACCCTCACCGGGACGGTCGTGGCCGGCGTCTGGGAAGACGCGAGCTACCCCTACGCGCTCCGTGTCCCCGAGGGCTACGAGGTCGCGGCGGCGCCGGAGGGGCAGAACCCGCGACTCACGCTGGTCGACCCCGGCACGCGCGCACGCGTGGAGGTCTCGGTGTTCGCCCGCGAGGCCCGGGGGCCCCGGTCTCGTCGCGGCTGCACCTGGGACTTCGTCGACACCGCTCGCTACCGGCAGCTTGCCTTCGACGGCGAGATCACCATCGCCACGTGCACCCCCGACGACCCCCTGCACGCCCGCGTGCTCGGCTACTTCGTGGAGCACCGGGGCAGCGCCTACGACATCGAGGCGATCCTTCCGCCCGGCAACTTGCTCGAGGGCAAGGCCGCCGCCGACCGTGCCGTGGCCGGGTTGCGATTCCGCTAGGCGCCCTAGGCCCGACGACGGCGCGCCACCAGCACCGCCAGCGCACCCAACTGCCACGGCGCCAGCGGCACGACCGCGCAACTGGTGCCCCCGGAGCAACCCGACGAGCAGTCCGACGACGACCCACTTCCGGTATCGGTGCCGCCGCAGCCGCCACACGAACTGCTGTCGCCGTACGACACCGGGCCCAGCCAGGTGTAGACGCCCAGCCAATCCCCCGCGTCGCCATTCGCCGCCACCTCGATGCTCTCGAGGCCGATGCCCGAGAAGTTGGGCAGGGCGAAAGCCAGCGACGAGAGCAGGTCGCCGGCCACGGTGTCGATGATGGTCTGGAACAACCCGCCGAAGGCCTGGAGGATCGCCTCGTTGGCGGCCTCGTCGATCTCGTTGTAGCTGACGCTTGGGACGATGTTCTCCGGGGCCAGGTCCACCGCCACCTCGAGGTTCCCCGAGTTGCCGTCGAACTCGAGGTCGGCGCCGGCCGCCACGTCGAGCGACAGGGTGATCATCCGGGCCTCGCGCCCGTCCAACTCGGCGAAGAAGTCGAGCTCCAGGTCCTCCACGGTCAGGCCCAGGTCGTGCTCACCGGTGTAGAGGACCTCCGGGGGCTTCAAGGGCCGCGTCACGATGGTGACGGGCTTGCTCTCAGGGAACAGCGGCGCGAAGGCGTCGTTGGTGAGGAGGTTGAGCATCGAAGTGTCGATGGGGACGGGCCCACCCTCGTCGAGGGTGTAGCAGAGCAAGCCGCTGCGCCAGAAGGTGTACAACGCCGCGTTGGCGAAGTCGTCGCCCACCATGAGGCCGAGGTGGTAGTCGCTCGACACGCCGCTCGGCAGGTCGGTGGGGCCGGGGAGGTCGCTGTCGGTCCGCAGGGAGCCACCGGGGTCCACGCTGGCCACGCACTCAGCCGCCTCGCCGGAGAACGCCCCCTCCATCCAGATACGCGCCGACGCAGGCGTAATATCCACGTTTGACGGCTGTAGTTTCACGTTCACCACCGCGTCGCCCACCGCCAGTTCTTGTTCGATGCTCGCGGAGGCGAAGGCGTCCTCGATGGCCGTCTCCAACTCGGGCCCCATGTCGGCGATCGCCGAGTCGAGGGTGCCGCCGAGCGCGGAGAGGATCAGGTCGTAGAGCGAGATGCCCACCCAGTTGAGCACCTCCTCCACGTCGCCAATCGCGCACTCGCCCAGGTAGATGTCGTTGGCGCCGTCGAGTTCGTACTCCACGGCGATGTCGCCCATGGTGGCGTCGAGCGAGCGCGTGCCGTCGCCGTTGTCGACCACCGCGAGCATCATCGAGGTGCTCACGTTCACCGGGAAGGGGTTGACGTAGCCGTAGCAGGTGTCCTCGATGCACTCCAACATCGTGTAGAGGCCGAAGGGGTCGGTCGCGTCGTTGAGCGACACGAGGAGTTGCGCGTCGATGTCGAGCACGCCGCTCCCGGGCGTGATGCTGGCGCCCGCCACCTCGATCTCCACCTTGGCGTTGGTGAGAGCGTACTCGTAGCCGCCTAGGTAGCACTCATCCAGCACCCCGGGGTAGCCGTCGCCCATGTCGTCGATCGGGATTTCCGGCGGCAAGAACGAGGGGATCAGCTCGGCGATTGCGTCGAAGCCTTCCTTGGTGATGTCGGCGCTGAGACCGGGGTTGATCGTGGAGCCCGGGGGCCAGGTGCCGGCGGAGGCGGCGGAGGCGAGCAGGAAGGCGAACAATGGGGCTCCTTAGGGGGGCGGGCGAAGGGTACTCGTTGACAACGCCAGCCGCAAGCGGCCCCGCGTCAAGGGTTCGACGGGACCTGGCGCGCCACGGGGGGGCCGTAGGCCACGAGCGCCTCGCCCTCGACACGCAACGCCGACCGCCCCGGCGGGACGACCACCGTCGCGCCGGTCGATACCGAGATGCCGTCGACTTCGGCTTGGCCACGCACGACTGTCACCGCCGACCAGCGCCGGGAACGCCGGGTGGTGTCGCACGTCACGCGGCTGATGCCGAAGTGTTGACCCCGGAAGATCTCGCCGTCGCCTCCCTCCCGGGATGCCCAGCCCGACTGCGGGCGACTGTTGGCCACCGCCGCCGCGAGTTCCAGGTGGAGCGGGCGACCGCGACCCCAGTCGTAGAGGCGCCAGGTCAGGTCGATGGGCTGCTGGACCTCGTAGAGCAGGAGCCCCGGCCCGATGGCGTGGATGGTGCCCGGCGGGACGGCGATCACGTCGCCAGGGCGAGGGGCGATCCACGCCAGGTCGGCCTCGATTTCCCCGCTGCGCGCCCGGAAGGCGATCTCGGCGGGGGTCATCTCGCGGTTCACCCCGTAGGCGATCTTCGCCCCGGGCGCAGCGTCGAGCACGATCCAAGCCTCAGCCTTGCCGTGCGGTGCGCCGGCCAGGGCGCGGGCGTCGGCGTCGCCCGGGTGCACCTGGACCGACAGCATCTCCGAGGTGTCGAGCAGTTTCACCAGCACGGGCAGGTCGGCGACGTCGCCGAGCCGGCGCCCGTCGGCCAGGCGGTTCTCCCGCCAGACCTCCCAGGACTCCCCTATTCTCCCCTCACCTTTCCCGAGGTCCCGGCCGAGCCGCTCGCCACCCCACGGCGGTCGACAGAGGGTCGGGATCACCGGGTACGCGGGCACGCCGCGGGGCTATCCAGGACGCGGCGGGCCGGCAGCGCCGGCGCCCAGAACCTCGTCGAGGGCAGCGGGCACGACGGCGCGGCCCACCCACTCTTGCACCCACCCGAGGGCGCGGCCCGGGGGCAGCCGGGGGTCCAGCCGGACGAGGTCGGTGGCCACCACCACCCGGGCGTCGTCGTCGGAGGATTCCACGCCGAGGGCCACGGTGTGCGCCACCAGCACCCCGCCGGTCACCCGGCCCGGGCGGGCGCCGAGCGGGCGCCAGTACCCGTCGGCCGCCGCCCCGTCGGGCAAGAGGGTGCCCACCGCGGGGATACCGGGCGCCAGGCCCGGTGCCACGAAGACCGCGCAGGGGACCCCTCGCTCTGCCAGCGCGCTCAGCAGCACGCGAGCGGCAGGCGCGTCGCCCGGGCGCACGTCGACGATCACGGCACAACAACCCGGGTGACGCCCTCGCGCGACCGCGCCCACCCAGCCGCGGGGATCGTTCCGGTACCGCCACCACGCCCCGGCGCCCACGGCGCCGACCCACGCGGCGCAAGGCAAAAGTATCCACCAAGGCGCCGCGCCCACCGCCACCGCCAGCGCAGTCCCCACCAGCAACAGCGCGGGCGATCGCAAGGGGCGCCAGGCGTCGGGCAACACCGTTGGGCCCTATCCGGGGCCCACGTGGCCGGCGCGCCACCGCGCCCACGCGGGGCCCACTCGCGTGACAAGCTGCCGCGTCTGCTACCATCCGCTGATGGCCACCGTACCCGACGCCCGGGCGAGCACGCTGGGCGACCTGCCCCGGATGAACCAGACGTTTCCCCTCACGATCCTTGGCGACCACGGCCTGTGCATGGGCGAGGCGTGGTGGATGGACGGTGCGGAAATCTGCTTCTGGGCGCCGGAACCGCTCCCCGGCAACCGCGAGATGCCCGCGAGGGTCGACTTCCGGCGTGGAACCATCGCCGACGTGGGCATTCGCCTGCTCGACAGCGAAGCGCCCGCGAAGCACCGCGGGGGCGTGGTGGTGATCGGCCGCTGGACCACGCGATCGGCGGCCGACGGTGCGAGGGTCACCGAGGCGCTCCGGGCGCAAAACCCCGTGGCCTTCGCCCCCGGGTACCGCGCGCCGCGGCTGCCGGCCGCTGCGGCCAACTGGAACGGCATCGAACGCCGCGCCGGGGCGGCGGAGGCCCGGGCGAAGCTCACCGACGAGGTCGTGGGCGCGCGGGAAGCCGCCTCCCGCCTCAAGACGGCCCGGTGGGGGTTCCTCGCAGCGGGCCTGCTGCTCGGCGCCTGCGCGGGCGTGCCGGGTGGCCTCGTCGCCGGCGACGGCCTCCCCGTGCGGGGGTGGATCTACATGACCGACCACGAGTGGGCCGACCGGGGCCTGCTGGCCGGCGCGTCGTTGCCCGGCTTCGACCTCGGCGGCCACGACCTCGCGGGCGCCGACCTGAGCCGCGCGCGACTGGTGGGCGCCCGGCTGGCCGCCGCGAAGCTGGGAAGCGCCAACCTCGGCGGTGCCGACTTGCGACGCGCGGACCTTTCGGGTGCCGACCTCACCGGCGCGAACCTCGTGGGCGCCAAGCTCACCGGGGCCGTATTTCGCGGCGCGAATCTCGCAGGGGCCAACCTCGGCGAGGCGCCGACCGACGCCAACTGGCGCGGGGCGTACTACGCCTCGAGCACGCAGTGGGGCCAGGGCGGCCCGCCGCCGGGGGCCCTCGGTCCCGGCGCCCAGTGCGCCGGGGTGGACCTGCGCGGGGTTGCAGCGCCCGGGGCCGACCTCACCGGCGCCGACTTCTCCGGCGCCTGGCTCGACGGCGCCGACTTCCACGGGACGAACCTCACGGGCGCTCGTATGGACGGCGCGCGCGGCGCCGCGCTGCGGCTCGACAGCGCCCAACTCGACGGCTTGCGCGCCGAGGGCGCGCTGCTGACCGGGGCCAACCTCTCCGACGCCCGCGCCACCACCGTCACGTGGACCGGCGCCAACCTCGCCCGCGCGGACCTCACCGACGCCGAGTTCGCTGGCGGCGACTTCTCGGGCGCCGCCCTGGATGGCGCGACGCTCATCCGGACGAAGCTCGACGCGGCCCGCCTCGGGAGCGCCCGCTTCACCGCCGCCGCCGCCAACCGCGCCAGTCTCGTCGCGGCCGAGGTGTGCGGCGCCGACTTCTCGGGCGCCCGGCTGGAACTCGCTGCCCTCGAGCGCGTGTCGAGTTGCGACAGCACCCGCTGGCCGGAGGGATTCGCCGCCCCGGCCGCCCCGCCCGACGAGGCCGAGACTGCCGTGGCGACCGCCGTCCCCTGACCCGCCGCCCTACGTCTTGGCGTAGCTGGCGAGCCGCAGCGCCAGCTCCGTGGGGATCTCCAGCTGCAACTCCGCCTCGCCCGGCGACACCGATGCCACCTTCCCGCCGAGCCGCACCGGCGCGCCCTGGGGCACCAGGAAGGTGACGATCACTGCCTTGCCCACCGTCGCGGGGCGCCCGGCCGCGCGCACCCGGACCACGTTCCGGACGATCTCCTCGCGGAACGTCCGCCCGAAGGCCACCCGGGTGGGCCAGCCGACCGTCACCTCCGAGAAGTCCTCGGCCACCTCGAACACGGCGCCCCGGACTTGCTTGGCCGCGATGTCCTCCTGGCTGACCGCCCGCGTCACCAGCGGCGCACGCTCCGCCATCCACGCCGAGTAGCTCCGGGCGTGTTCGGGCTCCGCCTGCAGCGGTCCCAGCGACAGCAGTTTCTCGGCTCGACCGCTGATGTCGGTGACGGTGTTGACCCTCCCGCTGGTGGTGATGCGCCGGTCGGAGCCCACCAGTTCGATCTCCAGTTCGACGGTGGCCCCCACCGGCGGGGAGAAGCCCGCGGCCTCGAACGCCACCGCGTGCAGCGACAGGCTCGTGGACAGCCCGCGACCGGAGGTCGTGCCGTGGGCGTAGTGAACCGGGACCCGCACGTCTAGGCGCATGCGGCAAGTTGTACCACGTGGCTAGGGCAGGATCACGACCCGCGTGCCAGGCTTCGCGTTCACGAAGAGCCAGTCCATCACCTCGTTGTCGAGGGCGATGCACCCATCGGTCCAGGACGAGGGAAAGGTCCCGCCGCCGTGGATGTAGATGTCGCCGCCCAGCGCCGACGTGCGCACCGGCATCGTGCGGGCGGCGTCGGCGGCGGCCACGCGGTCCCGGGTGGCCTGGTCGATGATCCCAGCGGCCAGGCCGGCGTCTGCGTGCCGCGCCGTGGGGTAGTTGAGGCCCAGGGAGAGGTGGAACGCGCTCTTCGGGTTCCGGTGCGTGACCCGGAACTCCCCCTCGGGCGTGCGCTCGTCGCCCTGCCGTTTTTTGTCGCCCGCCGGGGCGCCGCCCAGTGCCACCGGCCAGCAGGCGGCCTGGTCCTCGTGCTTGACCAGCCCCCCGTCGTCGTAGACACCCAGGTGGAAGGCAGCTTTCCAGACCACGACGACCATGTCGGCGGTCGGCACCGGCGGCTCAGGCGGGCAGACGAAGTCCATCCTCAGCCCGACACGCCGCCCCGCCCGCGGTTCCGACGAAGTGCCGCGCGGGCCAAGAAAGCCGCCGCGCCCCCGCCGCCCTCGCAACCGCAGGCGTCGTCCTCGGCCGGCGTGAGGGTTGCCGAGGGCGGGCCCTCGCTGCCGTAGCCCGCGCTGTCGCCGGGCTGGCCGGTGTCGGCGGCGGGCGGGCGCGCCGCCGAGCCCCCGGAACGGATGGTGCTGTAGTAGGCGACGTCGTCCCAGCCCAGGGCGTCGGCCCACTCCGGCCCTTCCAAGGCGTCGCCGAAGCCGGTCCCCGTCGAGAGGTGGCAGCGCACGCCCTCCCCGTACCGGGCGCAGAGGTCGGCACGGGCATCGCCGTCGACGTCGGCCAGGCGGATGGTGCTGTAGTAGGCCCAGTCGTCCCAGCCCCCGTCGTCCGACAGGGCTGGCCCGTCTACCCGCGTGGCCCAGGCCCCGTCCTGGTACAGCCAGCAGTACACCCCGGCATTGGCGCGGGCGCAGACGTCGAGGTCGCCGTCGGCGTCGACGTCGGCCTGCTGGATGGTGGCGTAGTTGCTGTGGTCGTTCCAACCCGAGGCATCCGAGAGCTCCGGGCCCACCAGTGCCTCGCCGAAACTGCCCGCCTCGTAGCGGTAACAACGCCAGCCCTCCGCCTCGCGCGCACACAACTCCGCGCGGCCGTCGCCGTCGACGTCGTCGAGCCGGATCGTGGACCAGTACATCACCTGGTCGAAGTCATGGTCGTCGTCCCAGGCCGGGGCACTCACCGCCGTGGGGAAGCCGTTGCCGTCGGACAGGTAGCAACTCATGCCGGCGTTGGCCCGCGCACACACGTCGTCGCGGCCGTCGCCGTCGATGTCGCCGAAGCGGATCGTCCCGTAGTGCTCGGGGTCGTCCCAGCCCGAACTGTCGGCCCAGCCCGGACCGTCCACCCGCTCGCCGAAGCCCGCGCCGGTGGAGGGGTAGCACCAGAGCCCGGCCCCGGCCCGGGCGCAGGCGTCGTCGCGGCCGTCGCCATTGAAGTCGGCCAGACGGAAGGTGGAGAAGTAGCGGATGTCGTCCCACCCCGCCGCGTCGGACCACTCCGGCCCGGTGATGGCCGCGTCGAAGCCCGCCCCGTTGGCTCGGAAACAGCGGACGCCCTCCGTCGATCGCGCGCACACGTCGGCGAGGCCGTCGCCGTCGATGTCGCCGGTGCGGATGGTCGAGTACGCGGACTCGGAGGAGAACCCAGCGTCGTTGGAAAGGTCGGGGATGGTGAGGGTGGCGCCGCCGGCGGTCACACATCGGAAGTCGGTGGACGATCGCGCGCAGAGGTCGCCCCGGCCGTCGCCCTCGACGTCGGTGGGGCCGCCGTCGAGCAGGTGCGCGCCGAGGACCAGTTCTTGCTGCCACCAGTCGCAACTCTCGGCGGGGGCGCTGCCGTCGATCACCAGCGCGAGGTGGTTGCCGACCACGCGCTCGCTGCCGTCGGAGGGGTCGTTTTCCACGCCACCGCTGGCGGTCCAGAGGGTACTGCTGCCGCCCCCGTCGAGGTTCAGCGCCGTCTCTGCCCCCAGGTCGACCATCAGGTCGGCGAGGTCGTCGCAGTCGATGCCATCGCTCTGGCTGCTGCGCCCGTCGACCACCACCATGTAGAGCGTTTGTCGGTCGCGACTTAGGCCCACGGCCGTGCGCGGGTGCAGGTCCGAGCAGTGGGAGGGATCGGTGAAGCCGGACTGCGCCACCCCCTCGATCACCAACTGTGGGCGCCCGCCTACCGCCTCGTGCATCCAGGAGGCGAGGGTGGACCAGTCCTCGCTCGGGGGCGAGATCCAGGCGTGGTCCCGCCCCCCCACGATGAAGCCCTCGGAGGTGTTGTCGCTCGACCAGGCCACGCCGTCGCCCACGGCCAGGCCGGAGGTGTCGTAGTCCTCGTAGCTGAAGAAGTCGCCGTTGACGGCGGCCACCGCGTCGACGCTCTCGGCGAAGTCGGAGGTCTGGTCCGCGCGTTCGCCCGAGGTCGTGGCCCGGAAGCGGGCACCGGGCGTACACAAGTCGGCCTCCACGGCGAAGATCCGCAGGGGCTCCGAGGTGGTGCGTTTCAGCAGGCGCACCCCGGTGGCGACGGTGCTCCAGGTGTCGGCCGCGTGGGCAAGGCTCAGGAGTAGAACCACAACCATCCTCCCACGGCGGCGGTGAGCAACCAGCGTGCGGCCTCGGCCCGCCAAGCCCAGGGGCGCTCAGACAACAACGCTGCCTGCGTGAGTTGGGTCGCCACGATGAACATCCCCCCTGACCAGAGGTAGCGCAGGGGCGCGGTCTGAGACCACCACAGGATCGAGAACAACACCGGCGCTTGCAGGAAGAAGGTCGCGAAGACGTAGTACTGCACGCGCAACGGCACACGCGGGTCGAAGCGCAGGCTCGCGGCGGGCTCCGGGATGACCACGTTCCCACCGAGGTAGCTCGGTCGCCACTCCGGCGGGCGGAACCACGTCGCCAACCGGTCGAAGCCGCGGGCAGCCAGCGACAACCTGAAGAGCTTCCCATAGGGCACGAAGTTGGCCGTCAACGCGTTGAAGCTGGGGTGACCCTCGACGATGCCGTACACGGGCTCGTCCACCTCTTCTTGGAAAGTGCCAAACCAACGGTCGAAGACGATGAAAACGCCGGCGTGGTTGCGGTCGATGTAGCGGGGGTTGATGCCATGGTGCACGCGGTGGTGCGAGGGCGTGTTGAATACCGCCTCCAGCCACCCGACCTTGCCCACCAGGCGCGTGTGAATCCAGAACTGGTACAAGGTGTTGAGTGCCAGGCAGGTGAGGAAGACCTTGGGCGAAAAGCCCATCACCGCCATCGGCAGGTAGAAGGGGATGGACGTGACCGAGGTGAAGATCGCCTGCCGCAGCGCCACCGCCAGGTTGTAGTCTTCACTCTG